>JBBUDR010000111.1:0-1233 GCA_038057195.1 Patescibacteria group bacterium | reverse complement strand
TTGGAAAATATGAAAGATCCGGAGATGCGGGTGGAAAATATCCAGGAGCTCATCGGCCTTTCACAGAAGTATAATGGGCGGGAAAAGCCAATTGGTATAGAGGAAATGCTCCAAGACATTGCGCTCTTCGTCGAATCGGAAGTGCGCGCGAGACAAAAGAAAGAGGGGGTTCAGATGATGACGCTCCACTCCGCGAAGGGACTTGAATTCCCCGTTGTCTTCATCACGGGCTTGGAGGAAGGAATATTCCCGCACTCTCGCTCGACCCTTGATCCGGCGGCGCTTGAAGAAGAGCGCCGGCTTCTCTATGTCGGCATTACGCGTGCGAAATTGAGAGTGTATCTCCTCTATGCCGGACAGCGAACGCTCTTTGGTAGCACGCAGGCGAATACCCCATCGCGTTTTCTCCACGAAATATCTCCTGCTCTCGTGAAACGTCATGAATCACATAATTCTGAAGACGACATCATTGATGAGTGGTGAGAAGAATTGAGATACGTTGAGAAATATAAGAAATATTTTTTCAATGTAGAAAAAATTTCTATTTTGCGAAACCGCAAAGAGTCGTCTTTTGATCATAAATGAAAGGGAACGGCCCCACAAAACGCGACGGATACTGCGTAAGTTCGTTGCACCCAATCGGCACATACACATCGCATGTACCTGAACAAACGTACGCTCCATAACAAAAAGAAGTACTAATAAGACCGGATGGGCCGGTAGCTCCCGCCTGGAAACAAACGGGAAGATTAACCGCGTACCAACTGCACCCGCAAGCAGCATGCGCCTCTTTTGGCTTTATAAAGTACTCGACCCGCCCGTCTATATAATCAAAAAATGCCAAAAGAAAGCCCTTGGGAACAAAACTTATCGGGGGAAGAAAATTCTTAATTCCCGGCTTGTATTGCTCAAGCAAATCATAAAATTTTTGCACATCCGCGGGAGTTGGCGGAGCCGGCTGAACACTTGATGCTTGAAATCCCTTCAAAGCAAGAGCCCGTGACTCTTTGTCTGAAAATGGCCGTTGAATAAGAGCGTCCCATGCCGTATCAGTTTTTGATGCCGCATCACTTGTAATAACTCCTTGTGAAACTAGAAATTGATTGAACGCGAGAGAGTGCTCCTTGATGGAGTTTTCATCCGTAAATTGCCGTTTGTTTCCGGATGATATAAATCCATGATCAATCATGAAATCCTGTTGAGCAGTATAGCCCGCTATAAGTGAATGCGGAT
>JBBUDR010000110.1:0-1401 GCA_038057195.1 Patescibacteria group bacterium | reverse complement strand
GCGGGCGAGGAGAAAAGTTATTTTATCGCTTTTGCGCTTGCGTTTTTCGGGGGGCTTTCGCCGATTATCTCTATTCCGTACTATCTCGTTATTATGTCATTCGGAGCCGCGGGACTGAATCCATATCTCTTGGGGCTTGCCGGTGGAATCGGCGTTATTCTCGGGGATTCCGTTTTTTATTTTATCGGATATACGGGGAAGGAATTTTTCTCCGAACGCTTGCAGGAAAAATTCAGGGAGTTTTCGGCGTGGTGCCTGCAGAAACCTTTCGCGCTCGTATTTTTTCTCTTGTTTCTCTACGGCTCCCTTATTCCGCTTCCAAATACCTTCATTGTCGTCTCAATGGCATTGATGAGATTCACCTATTGGCAAGTGATGATTCCCTTAGCACTTGGGAATATACTGTTCAATACGGGAGCGGCGTTCATCGGAGCGTATGGAGTCGCTGTTCTCGCGCAATAGCATGCGGGCTGAGATTATATTAGAATATGCATATGATGTCTGACGCGATAAAAGAATTTCCAAAGCAGTTTCTGTATGATCCGGAAATTGAAAATGCCGGCGCGTTCCGCGGCGGGAATACCGTCGTCATTGTCGGCATGGGCGGATCGCATCTTGCGGCAGATCTTCTGAAGATTCGGGATCCGTTCATTTCGCTTATTATCCATGAGGATTTCGGACTCCCGTCTCTTAGCGATGAAAAGCTCCAGGAATGTCTTATTATCTTGAACTCATATTCGGGAAATACCGAAGAGACCATTGATGCGTATGAAAAAGCCCACGAGTTCCGCCTCTCTACGCTTGTCATATCGTCGGGCGGGCGTTTGCTGGAACGCGCGAAGGAAAATAAAACACCGTTTATCAGACTTCCTCATTTGAATATTCAGCCGCGGATGGCAATTGGGCTGTTTCTTCGCGCGCTTCTGCATGCGGTGAAGCGCGATGATCTCATGAATGAAACAGCCGCGCTCGTGGAATCCCTCTCGGCGCTTGATCAGGAGTATGAAGCGAGGAAGCTTTTTGAGCGTATTAAAAAGCGCATTCCTATTGTATACGCATCGTCAAGAAATAGGGGAGTCGCGTACAATTGGAAGATTAAATTTAATGAGACGGCAAAGATTCCGGCGTTCTATAATGTCGTTCCCGAGCTGGATCACAATGAAATGACGGGATTCGATTCCGCCCCCGCGACCGCGAAGCTGTCGGAAAATTTCTACTTCCTCTTTCTCAAGGATGCAAACGACGACATCCGCGTTCAAAAGCGGATGACGGTTCTTGATACAATGTACCGCCAGCGAGGGCTTCGCGGAGAGATGCTTGAAATTGATTCATCTGCAGGCGTATTTCATGGAATTTTTTCTTCTCTGCTTCTTGCTGACCATGCGGCCTTGAAACTCCCAG
>JBBUDR010000109.1:0-1173 GCA_038057195.1 Patescibacteria group bacterium | reverse complement strand
TTACGAAGCGAACAATACCGCTTCTTTTTAATAATGAGTTAAAACGAGTACGGCCACGGCAATGGGATAAAGAGATACGCAAGCACGGCACCCAGAAGTGCTAAGTTCTTCATGAACTGAATCATCTCCATCATCTTCATGTTCGGCTCTGTCGCTTTCCAAAATGCGTGCATGATGAATGTCGTCGGAATGAGAAACGCGACGAGCGCCAATACTGCCCACTGAACATACATTCCAAGAAGGATGCCGAGACCCCCGAGGGCGAGGAGGATGCCCGTTCCAAGCACAGCAAATTTTGGAAATGGAACGCCCTTAGATGCGGTATATCCCGTCATCATTTCGCTCTTTGTGAAATGATTAATCCCGCTCATGAGAAAATACCCTCCGAGAAGAATTCTACTGATAAGAAAAAGATAGTCCATGAAGAAAATATGCTAAACATTATTGATGATGCCTATTATAGTATATTTCTCCGACTATTAAAAGCGCAGAAGAAAGATGCCCGCACGACAAAAAACCCGCCATATGGCGGGTTTTTTGTTAAGAGATTAGAGAGTTTGGAGATCGGTATCTATATCCTTGAAGTCCTGATCGCCGGATTCCACATTGATATTCGAGAGGTCGGCATCAATTGCGGTTGTCGTGTCCTCCGTCGTCGGAGCCGTTGCCGTGGTACTGGGCTGATACAAGGATGAGTTCCAATACCACACGCCGAGAGCGATAAGAACGATAATGACCACAAGGATGATAAGATTTTTATTCATAGGTGAAAGTTATTAATGGGTATAGCCCTTTATTGCGCGGCTGTCTCGCCTGTTCCGCTTTGGGAAGTCGCCGGCGTAGTGGTTGACTGGTTATCGACCTCATTGACACGCGGAATTTTCGCAAGGGTGGTCGCGACACTGTGCACCGCTTCTCTGGCATTTTTCACGGTCTGTTCAACCGCTTTCAAATCCGCCTGAAGAGCCTGGCGAGCGACGCCGACATTCTGGCGAAGCGTCGCCTCGTCCGTTACGACAATGGTATATGTTTTTGTTGTCTGGGCTGCGGTAGCAGTTTTGCTTGCCGCGATTGCCGCATCGGCTGCGGTTATTGCCGTTCGCACCGTGCTTACATCAAGCCCCTTTTCTGTCGCTTTTTCAACCCGCACGCTTATTTTTTCCATGACAGCGC
>JBBUDR010000108.1:0-1759 GCA_038057195.1 Patescibacteria group bacterium | reverse complement strand
CAATATTCGCGACAACATAAAAAAGCTTGTCCTTTTTTGCGTTCTCGATGCTTATCTTCGTCGCCGGCATAATCAAAATCCGCTTACGTTTTGCTCATGAAGATACGCGCTGACCGCATCGGCGTCCGAGTCCGCGATGATATGTCCGTCGATATCGAGAGTCGGAGTTTTCGTCTGCCCTGATTTCTGAACAAGCTCTTTGAAGTATTCGGGATTGCCGAGAACTTCTCGTTCTTCAAATAACACGTTCTTTTCGCGGAAGAGCTTCAATACTCCGGCGCACCACGGACATCCGGTTTTTGTGTAGAGAATGATATTCATGGTTTCAAGAACCTCCTTATCGCGTCAGCAAGACGCGCTCGTAGAATAGGCGGACGATACTCCCCAAGCCCGCGAGAAAAAAGACAAAGACAGCAATCCATCCTATGATTGGGACAAGTCCGATGAGTTGAAACACAAACGATCCAAGAAGAACGCTTTGCCATGAAACCGCCTGCTTCCCGTCGGAAAACCACTGGTAAAGCGCGCTCCCTAATACAATCCCCCCAAGAAGCTTACCTACGATGAGCCAGAGAATATATGAGAGAACCCCGAGTATCGCAAGCGGAATCCCGATAAGCGTCATGAAAAGAATAACGACCGCGACCGGCATCGCAACGAGATACACAAACCCGAGAAGTGCGCGCTTCCAGAAGTTTTCCGTAGCCGAAACCGCCAACTCGCGCACATGTGCGCGAAACGCATAAAAAAGAACGAGAGAAGCCGCAATCACGGCAAGGAATTGCATAAGCCACGCGATGCCGAAGAAGTACCAGACGCCGCGGGCGGGCTTTTGGTAATACCGCGTGATATCCGATTTTATGACCCCGCCCTTGATGACGGCGCTTGATGCGATAGTTGCGTCGCGAGACGATGCGTACGAAAGGCTTCCGTTGATGACCGCTTTATCGCCAAGCACAACACTCTTCGCACCCTTGATAATGATGCTTCCCTGCACGGGTCCGTTGATGACAACATCCCCGCCGAGAATTTTCACGTTTCCTCCGACCGCGCCGTTCATGAGAATATGACTTCCGGCAAACACCGCGTCGTTCCCGACGCGCGCCGCCGAGGTGACTTCAATATTCCCTCCGACAACGACAAGATCATCGCCGGCACTTCCGCTTACCGTTACATTCTCTCCGAGAAGCCGGATACTCCCCCCTGCGTTTCCTGTCGCCGTCACATTCCCTCCGGCCACAAGAACACTCTTCCCAACTGGTCCGGAGATGAGGATATTTCCTGCCGCCGCGGTAAGATCGCCATTCATAAGACCTTCAAGAGTGAGCGCCCCGCCCGCGGCATAGAGATTGTCCGCGATGACTTCCTGCGTTGCGAGATTATATTCTTTTCCATGGCGAAATTCCGCCGCGTACACGGATGCTGACATGATAAGGAGCGTCAATGCTCCGGCAAGCCCCGCGTATGAGATATATGTTTTTTTCATATGATTTACGAACTAAGTGAGTAAATCACTTGATTTCATGAAGCAAGGCGAATGAAATCACTTCCCAATAGAGGCTGAATTATGTATACTATGCATCCTCTCTGATGAAGATTCCGTGAGTATCTATGCAAATGCGAAGATTCCTTATCTTATTTTATACCTTGCGGTGTCTATATTCCGAAAATTCATTATCCCTTGCGAAGATTCTTTGCTATAGATTACGAAGCGAACAATACCGCTTCTTTTTAATAATGAGTTAAAACGAGTACGGCC
>JBBUDR010000107.1:0-1495 GCA_038057195.1 Patescibacteria group bacterium | reverse complement strand
ACTCTCGGTAATCTTCAAGACTCTCTTGGTACTAGTATTACAATTGATTCAGTTTCAACTACCACCGCAACTACCACTCCATAATATTTTCTTTACTATTTCTTTCATATTTTTATGTTAACAAATTTTGACCGATCGTTCAAAATTTGTTAACATAGCAATTATGACACAATCATTGAGAAATCTTATATTGAAGAAAGTTTTTGAAATCGGGCAAGGAATGCTTGATGGATTTTTCCCCGCAAAATATCCCGAGGCGAGGATGTGGAGGGGTATATTAGGTCTTGATGAAAAGTATGTTTTTTCAAAAAGAACTTTTTCTTCCATTCTATCAAAATTAAGAAAAGAAGGGCTTGTTGAGAGAATTGGCGCAAGAAAAGAATCGCTATGGACTATCACTCAAAAAGGAAAGAATTATATTCAAAATAGTATATCGCCAAAGCATGATGGAATTACTCGAATTATCATTTTTGACATTCCGGAAAAGGAACGAAAAAAACGCCGATGGCTTCGGGAAAACCTATTGGGGTTAGAATATCGGCAATTGCAGAAAAGTGTATGGATAGGGGATGCTCCGCTTTCAGAAAAATTTTACAAAGATTCAGATATCCTTTCTCTTCGTGAATACGTTCACGTTTTTAAAGTTGTTGGTGACGGAACGCTGCGCGATAAAAAATAACATCTATTCAATCTCTTATCTCTCTGCTTGGATAAACTAATCTGACTACACCGCATAACCCATATACATTTATGTTAACAAACTTTGAACGATCGTTCAAAGTTTGTTAACATAAAAATAAGGTGTTCTGGCGAGTTCGTTTTGATATAATTCGGAAAAAATTTTACAAAGATTTAGTGACGCTTCGTATAGTTTAGTTGAACTCGCTCATTGCGCGGTCAGGGCTTTCCTCAACGAATGTTATCAGCGCATCATTGACGTGCTTCAATGTTTTTTTAAATATACCAGCTTCAGCGGGCTTGAATGTCTTTAGTACGAGGTCCATCGCCGGAATATGTTTTTTTGCCGACGGCTGGATGCCGATACGGATTCTCCAAAATTTTTCAGTCTTCAATGCCCGCTTTGCGGAATCCACTCCGCGGTGTCCGCTGGAACTTTTTGCGAATGATATTTTCATCTTGCCGAATATAATGTCGGAGTCGTCGTTCAAGACAATGACCTTCTCGGGCTTTACCTTATAAAATGCAGCGAGGGCGCCCACAGCTTTTCCGGAATTATTCATCATTGTCTCCGGAAGCGCTAAAACAACCTTCTCTTTCCTGATTTTTCCTTCGCTTATCAGTGATAGAAATTTTTTGTTTTCGGAAAACGTGGGGAGCCCGTTCTTTTTCTGAAAAAAAGAAAGGGCGATGCGGCCCGCGTTGTGGCGGGTCTTTTCGTACTCAATTCCCGGGTTTCCGAGTCCGATAAGGAGATACATGCCTTCTATTATATAGGAGAGGATTTGCAAAATGCAAAAAAATGAAGTATTATCAG
>JBBUDR010000106.1:7059-8262 GCA_038057195.1 Patescibacteria group bacterium | reverse complement strand
CGCGCATTTTGACCCGAAAACCGGCGGGGTTGAATTCAAGCAGATAAAGATCATCGTAGACGAATCCATGCTGAAAACAGAAGAAGAGATTGAAAAGGAAGAGCAGAAAAAGCTTGAGGAGGCGGAAAACGCGGCGTTTGGACGGCGTCCGCGGCACGATGATGAGGATGACGAGCCGATTGGAGAGGAGCATCGGGTCCGTTTCAATCCGGAAAAGCACATTATGATTGACGAAGCGAAAAAAATAAAAAAAGACGCCTCTCTGGGAGATGAGATTGAATTTTCCTTGGAATCGCATATTGAATACGGGCGCATCGCCGCGCAGACCGCAAAGCAGGTCATCATCCAGCGCATCCGCGAAGCGGAGCGCTCATCGGTGTTCCAAGAGTTTAAGAGCAAGGAGGGAGAAATCGTGAATGGCTCAATCCAGCGAATCGAAGGACGAACGGTATTCGTCGACATCGGCCGGACAATCGCCATCCTTCCCCCTGAAGAAAAGATCCCTTTTGAAAACTATCGGATCGGCGAGCGGATCAAATGCCTTATCGTTGCCGTGGAAGAAAACCCGAAAGGGCCGGGAATCTTTCTTTCGCGCTCGCACCCGAAACTGTTGAAAAAGCTTTTTGAAATCGAAGTGCCTGAAATCGCCTCGGGAACGGTTGAGATAAAATCGGTGGCGAGGGAGCCCGGTTCCCGCTCAAAACTCACCGTCATGTCGCACGAAGACGGCGTTGATCCGGTCGGATCTCTTGTCGGACAAAAGGGCGTGCGGGTGATGGCTGTCATCAACGAACTCGGCGGAGAAAAAATCGATATCATCGAATGGTCGGAAGATCCGGCTCGGCTTATCGCAAACGCCCTCTCTCCCGCAAAAGCGTTGAGCGTTGAACTGAACACAGAGAGAAAAGAGGCACAGGTTGTCGTTCCTGATCAAGAGCTTTCGCTCGCCATCGGAAAGCGGGGACAAAACGTCCGTCTCGCCGCAAAGCTCACTGGATGGAAGATTGACCTCCGTTCGGATGCAAAGCCCGAAGAACCGATTGAAACAGGAGAAGCGCCGCAGGAAGCCCTTACAGAGAGTGCTCCTGAAACTGTTTCAGAGGAACCGACTGCTGAAAAATCTGTGGAATCGGAACCAAAAGCTGAAAAGAAGTCTGTGGAAGAAAAGCCGAAAAAGAAGCGAAAAGCTCCGTCTAAAAAAGA
>JBBUDR010000106.1:0-6959 GCA_038057195.1 Patescibacteria group bacterium | reverse complement strand
GACAGAACTCCGGAACACTTCACTCTATGATATTATTGCCAATTCTCGCATCGCTCGGATCAATCGGATTCGCGTGGTACCTCATGAACTCCCTCAAGGGAGAAAGCCGCGGAAACGAAAAAATGATGAGCATTCAGGATGCCATCTATGAGGGATCAAAGGCGTACCTGAACCGCCAAAACAAGACAATTCTCTGGGTTGCGATCATTGTTGCCATCCTCCTTATCATCTTCTTTGATTGGAAAACGAGCTTTGGATTCATCGTCGGCGCGGTCGGTTCGGCCTTAGCTGGATATCTCGGCATGACGGCGGCGGTGAATACGAACGCAAAGACCGCCGAAGCCGCGCGGAAAGGGCTCTCTCCCGCGTTCAAGATTGCATTTCTCGGAGGTTCGATAACTGGATTTCTCGTTGTCGGCATAGCGCTTCTTCTTGTCACTCTCTTCTACGCGATTTTTCATGATTTAAATGCCCTCATCGGACTCGGATTCGGTGGATCTCTGATCTCTGTCTTTGCGCGCCTGGGAGGAGGCATTTATACCAAGGGCGCCGACGTAGGCGCAGACCTCGTCGGAAAGATTGAAGCCGGAATCCCTGAAGACGATCCGCGAAATCCCGCGGTCATTGCCGACAATGTCGGAGACAATGTTGGAGATTGCGCCGGTATGGCGGCAGACCTCTTTGAAACGTACGCAATCACTGCGATCGCGGCGATGCTCTTGGGGTCGCTTCTTTTTCCGCAGAATATAACAGTCGCATACTTCCCCCTTATGATCGGAGCGATGGCAATTATCGCCTCGATTGTCGGAACGTTTTTTGTTCGCGTTGACGAAGATACGTCAAAGATCATGACCGCCCTCTATAAGGGGTTGGGAGCGAGCGGGGTGCTGTTTGCCGTCCTTCTCTTCCCGACGACATTTTTTTTCTTCAAGGATGTCGCGGCAGGGCGTGTATATGGAGCTGGTATCGTCGGGCTTTTCGTCACCGGACTCCTGATTCTCGCGACGGAGTATTACACCTCAAAAAACTTTCGCCCGGTAAAGGCGATCGCGCAGGCATCGACGACCGGACACGCGACGAATATTATTATGGGACTCGCGGTCTCTCTTGAATCGACCGCGCTCCCGATCATCATCATCTCCGCGGGAATCCTCTCCGCGTATCACTTTGCGGGGCTCTTTGGAATCGCGATTGCGGCAATGACAATGCTCTCCCTCGCTGGCATGATCATTGCCATAGACGCATTTGGACCGATTACGGATAATGCAGGCGGAATCGCAGAAATGGCCGGGCTTCCGGAAGACGTACGGAAGGTCACCGATGCTCTCGATGCTGTTGGAAATACCACAAAAGCAATCACAAAAGGGTATGCAATCGGCTCCGCGGGGCTCGCAAGTCTCGTCCTCTTCGCGGCATATGTGCAGGAGCTCCAGTCTATCGGAAAGACGGTCATCTTCGATCTTTCAAATCCGTATGTCGTCGTCGGCCTCCTCATCGGCGGGCTCATGCCGTATCTCTTCGCATCAATGGCCATGAGAGCGGTAGGGAACGCAGCAAAGGAAGTTGTTGAAGAAGTGAGAAGGCAGTTCCGTGAAATCAAAGGCATTCTTGAAGGGACGGCAAAGCCGGATTACGCCGCAGCCGTTGATATCGTCACAAAATCCGCGCTCAAGGAGATGATAGTCCCGGCGCTTATCCCTGTCGTATTCCCAATCGCGATCTTCGCGCTTATGGGTTCTCACGGCGTGGAGGCGCTCGGCGGAATGCTGATGGGCTCCATTGTTACCGGACTCTTTGTCGCCATCTCAATGACGACTGGGGGCGCTGCGTGGGATAACACGAAAAAATTCATCGAAGAGGGAAATTATGGCGGAAAGAAATCGCCCGCGCATGCCGCAGCAGTCACCGGAGACACCGTCGGCGATCCATACAAGGATACCGCGGGTCCCGCAATCAACCCAATGATCAAGATTGTAAACATCGTCGCTCTTCTTCTCGTCCGACTCATCTAGCGCTAAGCGTTATACGCGGCAGCTCTGCGTGCGTGCAATTCTCTCCGCGCTTCATACGCTAAGCGCTCAATATTTTACGCTGTATTACAATCATGAACTATACGATTAAAAAACATCCGCAATCAGAGATTGAAATTATCATTACCGTCCCCTCGGACGAACTTTTGAAGTTTCAGGAAGAGGCCTTGGGGGACATTGCAAAGAAAGTGCATATGGAAGGATTCCGCCCGGGAAAAGCCCCGCAGAATCTTGTAAAGGAAAAAATCGGCGAAGAAGAAGTTATTCAAACGGGAATTGAAAATGCGATTCGGCGCTTCTATCCGGAAATTGCAAAAAAAGAAGGGCTGGATATTATCGGCCAGCCGGACGCAAAAATTTTGAAAGAAGGTCCTGATTTAGAATTTTCAATCCGCGCGGCGGTTTTTCCGAAGATCGCGCTCCCCGATTATGTTTCTATCGCGAAAAAAATCGCAAAAGAAAAAAAGACCGTTATCGTAGACGAAAAAGAAATTGGCGAAGCGATAATGTGGCTTCGCGAGTCGCGCGCTGCGCACGTGACAGTTCGGCGGGAAGCGAAAATCGGCGATAATGTTGAAATCGACTTTGAAGTCACGAATAACGGCGTGCTCATTGAAGGAGGCTCCTCAAGAAAGCACCCTTTAGTAATCGGAAAAGGAGTGTTCGTCCCCAGATTCGAGGATGAGCTCATCGGAATGAAAGAGCGCGATGAGAAGAATTTTTCTCTTACCATGCCGAAAGATTATAAATCCGGCCTCGGAGGGAAAAAACTTGATTTCAAAGTCATGATGCTCCTCGTCCAAGAGCGGGTCCTTCCCGAATTGAACGACGACTTCGCAAAGCGCCTTGGAACATTTGAATCGGTTGACGCACTGAATAAAAACATTAGGGAGGGCCTGCGGAAAGAAAAGGACGAAAAAGAGCGCCAGCGAATCGATATGCTGATAGCTGAAGAAATCGCAAAAAACTCAACCGGAGAGATCCCCCGCGTTCTCCTTGAATCGGAACTGGACAAGATGTTTCTTGAGCTTAAAAACAGCATCGGAGAAATGGGAATGGAGCTTGATAAGTATCTGGAGCACATCAAAAAAACAGAAGAAGATCTGCGAAAGGAGTGGGAAAAAGACGCGGAAAAAAGAGTGAAGATCGCCCTGTCTCTCCGCGCAATCGCGGAGAAAGAGCATATTGAACCGAGTGAAGAAGAGGTGGAGACGAAGGCGAACAACAGCCTCGATAATTTCAAGAATGACGGGCACGACATTAAGAAAATTGACCGCGTGGCGCTTGCTGAGTATAGTAAGAACATTATTCGAAATCAAAAGGTATTTGAGTTTCTCGAACGCATGATGAACAGCTAATGATAACGTCTATGAACAATAAAGAATTTTCAAGCCAATATTTGATACCGACAGTCATTGAAAAGACCCAGTATGGCGAGCGCGCCTACGACATCTACTCCCGCCTCCTGAAGGAGCGGATTATCTTTGTGGGCGGTCCCATCAACGACGGCCTCGCGAACGCCGTCATCGCCCAGCTTCTCTTCCTCCAGACGCAGGACCCTAAAGCCGATATCCAGCTCTATATCAATTCCCCCGGCGGTTCCGTGACAGCGGCGCTCGCGATGTACGATACGATGCAGTTCGTAAAGCCCGACATCTCAACGATTTGTATCGGAGTCGCCGCCTCGGCGGCGGCGGTGCTTCTCGCCGCGGGCGCGAAAGGAAAGCGCTTCACGCTCCCCAACTCCGAAGTGCTCATCCATCAGATCATGAGCGGGGTTGAAGGGCAGGCGACGGAAATCTTGATCGCGGCGCGCCACATTGAAAAGCTGAAGGGCCGTCTCGATGAAATTCTCGCGAAACACACCGGCCAATCGGCGGAAAAAATATCAAAAGACACGGACCGCGATTACTGGATGACCGCCGAAGAGGCGAAAAAATACGGCATCGTCGACGAGATTATCAAGCGAAAACCGAATGGAAAGTAAACACAAGAACTAAAAAAACCCGCCTCTCTGGCGGGTTTTTAATTTTCTATTTGTTTCTTTAAAAATTTTAAGAGGCTTTTTCCTGTCATCTCATCGGGCTTCTGAAGCCCTAAAAGCTCGAGAATCGTCGGAGCGATATCTGTGAGGATTCCTCCGACTCCCGTTCGCTCCTCGCGGATTTCCTTTTCAGTCCGCTCGCGCGCCCGCTCGAACTCCCGCGCGACAAGATAGAACGGAACAGGATTGATTGTATGCTCCGTCAGTATCTCCCCCGTCACGCGCGCCATCTTCATCTCCGCATTGCCGTGATCCCCCGTAACGATGAGGACTCCGTCTTCGTACGCGAGCACAGCATCCTTGATTCTTCCGATCTCCCTGTCCAAAATAGCGATCGCCCCCTTTAACGCCTGAAAATTTCCCGTATGCCCGACCATGTCGGCGTTTGCAAAATTGACCAAGATAAACTCGTGCAGCGGGAGATTGACGATGACCTGATCCGCGATGTCCCTCGCGCGCATCTCCGGAAATTCGTCGTACTTCGCAGTCGCAATTGAGGGAATAAGCTCCCACTCCTCCCCTGAAAAGCGCGTCTCCTTCCCGCCGTTGAAAAAGTATGTGACATGAGCATATTTTTCGGTTTCCGCCACATGCATCTGCTTCATCCCGCTCTCCCCGATGACCCGCGACAATGGGTAGCGGATTTCAATCGGCGGAAACAGCACGTGCTCCGACAGCCCTTCGGCGTATTCGGTCATCGTCGCGACATAGAGATTTGAAAGCTTCCTTCTCGGGAAGTAATCAAACACATTCTTCGTGAACGCCGACACGATTTCCCGCATGCTGTCTTCGCGGAAGTTCGCGAATATAAGCGCATCATTGTCTCCGACAACCCCGATCGGATTTCCTGAAACATCTTTTACGAATGCTGGCTCAATGAAGGCATCAAAAATATCTTTCCGGTACGAGTCTTTGATATACGCGCCCGCGCTTACTATCGGTTCCCCCTCTCCCTCGACCATCAGCCGATACGCCTTCTTAATCCTGTCCCACTTCTCATCGCGATCCATCGGATACGTTCGTCCGATAACCGAGGAAATTGTGATATTCGGATAGAGTTTTTTGATGCGTTCTTCAAGCGCCGGGATGAACTTCCCGCCCTCATTCGGCGGGGCATCCTTCCCATCGGTAAATATGTGAAGATATACCTCGGGGATATTTTCCCGCTTCGTAAATTCAAAAAGCGCGTAGAGATGGTCGATGTAGCTGTGCACGGAGCCGGTTGAAACGAGTGCTGCAATATGAAACCGCGACGCGTTTTTTTTCGCGTGTTCCGCGGCTCCCAATAATTCAGGATTTGAATAGAATGAGCCGTCCTGAATCGAAAAGACGATTCGGGGAAGATGGTGATAGACGACCCGTCCCGCGCCTATCGTCAGGTGCCCAACCTCGGAGTTCCCTGCCTCTCCCCACGGAAGCCCGACGGCAACCCCCGATGCCTGGAGTGTTGTAAATGGGTACTTCCTCTCAAATGATTCTAAGTTCGGCTTTTGCGTTTCAAGAACTGGGTTCCCGTATTTTTCATTTGAAATGCCAAATCCGTCCAAAACAACAAGGACGATGGGCTTATGAGGTTTCAATGATTCTTCCTTTTTCTCCTTCATGTGTGTAGTATATCATATCGTTTGCCTGCTGTTTTTAGAACAGAGTTAAAAAAACTATTTTTAACTATATTTATATATTTTTGTCAATATTCCACTCGGTGCAATTTTATAGTATAGTCCGCTCATAAAAAGTCTTTCATTTTATTAGAAACGTAAACCAGTAGAAGACAGGAAAAAAATTGACCACCTGCTTGAATTTTGGGCAGAAGACATCAAAAGAAGAAAGCTTTGAAACGAAATGACTCCTTATATCCGCATCGTATCACTCCCCGACAAAAAAATATCCTTCTAGGCATTCTCCGGAAACTAGAGGATTCTTTCGGTTCCCAGTTCAATTTTTCTCCCGCTCTTTACTGACATGTAATGTCAACTCTCGCAGTAATCGGAGTCGTATCCGCGTCAATCGCCGCGGGTTTTTTTGCCGGATATATCGTCCGGCAGATGATTGTTCGCAACAGAAAGAACTCTATCGAAGCAAAACTCCAGAAGCACGTCGACGACTCGAAGCAGGAAGCAAAAGAGATTCTCTTGGACGCGAAGAACAAGGCGATAAAGATAGTCGATGAGTCCCGAAACGAGGTAAAGGAATGGGAGATGCAGGTGCGGAAGATGGAAGAGCGCGTGCAGTCTCGGGAAGGATTCATCGATAAGAAGCTTAACGACCTCGAGGCAAAGCAGAAAGAAGCGGAAGAGCGGATTGAAAAAGTGACGGCAATGAGAGCCGACCTTGAAGCGACGAAAGAGAAGATTATAAAGGAGTTTGAGCGCGTCGCAAAACTCACAACCGAAGAGGCACAGGCAGAGCTTATGCGGAAAATCGAGCGAGAGCACTCGGAAGACATGATGCAAAAGCTCCGGAAGCTAGAAGGAGTCGGTATGGAAGACCTGGAGCGCCGGGCGAAAAACATCTTGGCGACAACGATCCAGCGGCTTGCGACCTCGACGACATCGGAAGTGACGACGACTATTGTCGCGATCCCGAACGACGATGTGAAAGGAAAGATCATCGGACGCGAAGGGCGGAACATCCGCGCTCTTGAGCGTGCGGCCGGAGTTGAAGTCATCGTTGATGACACCCCGGGAGCGATTGTCATCTCCGGATTCGATCCGGTGAGACGGCAGATTGCAAAGGCGGCCTTGGACGCTCTCATTGCCGACGGACGCATCCAGCCCGCGCGCATTGAAGAGATGGTCGCGAAATCAAAGACGGATATAGACAAACAGATCAAGGCAGCCGGCGAAGCGGCTGCGTATGAGGCGGGTATATTCAATCTTGATCCG
>JBBUDR010000105.1:0-5095 GCA_038057195.1 Patescibacteria group bacterium | reverse complement strand
CAGACGGGAAGATTCAAGAGCGATGATCTTTCTTGTATATTCGTCATCTTTCATTTCTGGAGTATGCGCCGATGGAATATTCAGGCAAAGCTTCGTCAACTCATCGACGGATGTTTGGCGAATGTAATGTCCGTTCACGAAATCAAGGCGCTCCTGATTGAATATCGCTCCCGATTTTTGGACTTTTTCAATCGTAAACTCATGCACCAACTCTTCCAATGTAAAGAATTCCCGCTCATCGCCGGGGTTCCATCCGAGAAGCGCCATAAAATTCACAAGAGCCTCTGAGAGATACCCCTGATCTCTGAATTCCGATACCGATGTCGCTCCGTGCCGTTTTGAAAGCTTTGACTTGTCTGACCCAAGGATCAACGGGAGGTGAGCGTATACTGGCTGTTTGAATTTTTCCTCTCCTGTCGCGTCGTGAAGCGCGCCTAAAATAAGGATTTGCTTCGGCGTGTTCGAGATGTGATCTTCCCCGCGGATAACGTGCGTGATGCCTGCATCCGCATCATCAATGACGACGGCAAAGTTATAGAGCGGTTCATTGATATTTTTCGCTACGGAAAAATCTCCAATCGCCCTTGAGTGGAACTTCACCTCCCCCCGAATGAGATCATGAAAAACAACAAAGGCGTCGGGCTGGGTCTTGAATCGCATGACAGACGTGGATTCTCCCGACTTCAGTCTCCTCTCCACTTCTTCTTTCGGTAGATCCCGATATTCGCAGATGTGAGCCTGATGGCCCTCCGCGCTAAGTTCTTCAACGGTATGAAAGCAGTAATAGATTTTTTCGGCGCTGTAGAGTTTTTTAAGATATGCCGAATGGAGTTCTGCGCGCTCGCTTTGGCGCGTCACTTCGCTATCCCAATGAATCCCAAGCCATTGAAGGCTTGAGATAATCTCGCTTTCAAACTCCTTTGTTGATCGTTCTTTATCGGTGTCTTCAATCCGGAGAAAAAACTTTCCACCGTTCTTTTTCGCGAAAAGATAATTAAAAAGCGCGGTGCGCGCCGTGCCGATATGCAAGACGCCCGTCGGGCTCGGCGCTATTCTGCATCGAACTGCATTATAATCATTCATATGAGTGAACCCCGAGCTTCATGACTTCTCGCGCGATAGTCTCGGCGGCGTCGGGCTTTGAAAATTTCTTCGCACGGTCAGTCATCAATGCTAATCGCTCCTTATCATTTAAAAGCTTTCTGATCTCATTCAAGAATACGCTCGGAATCAGATTATCCTCCTCAATGATGGCGGCAGCGCCATACTGCGAATACTCGTACGCATTCTGCTTTTGATGTTCCTGCGCGGAATTTTTCAATGGAATGAGGATCGATGGCTTCCCCGCGGCCGCAATCTCAAAAATACTCCCTGAACCGGCGCGGGAAACGCAGATGTCAGCAAGCGCGTATACGCTCCGAAGCATACGATCATCAAAAAATGCAACGGGGTGATAATATGTCTTCTCTTCCTGATTCAGAATGACGCTTGCCTCCCCCCGCACTCCTTCAAAGTTCTCTCTCCCCGTCTGGTGAATGATCTCAAAGCTCTTCGTCAGTTCTCGCAAAGCCCCCATAAGCGTCTTATTGATGATTTCCGACCCCTGGCTCCCGCCCATGACGAGAATAACCGGACGGCGCGAAAATATCGAAAACTCCTCCTGCCCCGCTTCTTTGCTTCCGCCAAGAATGTTTTTTCGAATCGGATTTCCGGTCAATGCTATCTTCTTTTTTGAGAAAAAGAAAGGAATCGAGGACTCAAATGAGATGGCGATTCGATCGGCAAAAAGAGACGCCACGCGGTTCACGATTCCAGGACGGGAATCCGACTCATGGATGATGAGCGGTATCCCGTAAAAAAACGAGACAATGACAACTGGCAAGCTCCCGTATCCGCCTTTTGAGAAGATGACATCAGGCATAATTGAAAAAAGAACGAAGAACGCCTGTACTGTCCCGCCGATAACCTTGAAAACATCAACGATGTTGCGCAACGACGCGTACCGCCGCATCTTCCCCGATATGACGATGCGTACGTCAATCTCGTCTTTTTTCAGGACGTCATGGCCGAAATCGTCCGGACCGATATAATACATCTTCATCCCGAGGATGCGCTCTTCTTCTATTATTTTTTTGAGTTCGCGGGACACGGCGACAATCGGATAAAAATGCCCGCCAGTGCCTCCGGCTGTAAAAAGTATTCTCATAGCTAGGCGTGTTTAGAGATATTCAGCATAACCCCGACGATCGCCATCGTCATGACGAGAGATGTGCTTCCATAGCTCACGAATGGAAGTGGGATTCCCGTCAGCGGGAGAAGCCCCGAGATTGCTCCGATATTGATAAAGCTTTGGATGACGATTGACGAAGTGAGCCCGATCGCAAGGAATTTCCCAAAGACCGTCGGAGCCCGAGCGGCTATATGAAATCCTCTCCATAGAAACATAAGAAAGAGAGAGAGAAGGACGACGGCGCCAAAAAATCCGAACTCTTCCGCAAAAATCGCGAAAATGGAGTCGCCAATCGGTTCCGGAAGATAGCTGTACTTCTCACGGCTTCCCCCAAAACCGACCCCCGAGAAGCCGCCCGAGCCAATCGCGATGAATGCCTGGTTGATCTGATATCCCTTCCCTTGCGGGTCGCTGCCGGGATTCAAGAAGACGGTCAGGCGGTCAAGACGGTACGGAGCAAGCTGTATGAGAAGAAAGAGCATGACAAGCCCAAGAACGACAAGAGTTGCAAACTGGCTTATTTTCCCTCCTCCAAAAAAATAAAGAATAACAGCACTCAAAATCATGACTCCCAGGGTCCCGATATCGGGCTGCATAATAAGAAAGACGCTCACAATCGCCATTATTATTATAAACGGAATGAACGCCGAAGAAAAATCCCCCAAATGCTCGCGCTTCGACTCAAGCCAGCTCGCAAGATAAACGATAAACGCGAATTTGAGGACTTCAGAAGGCTGAAACGAGAAAGGTCCTAGCGCAAGCCATCGAACCGCGCCTCCGTGAGTAACCCCCAACTGGGGCATGAAGAGAAGCGCTGAGAGAATAAGCGAAAAAAGCATAAGAGGAACGGCCATTTTCCGCCAAAATGAAAACGGGATGCGCATTCCGAGAAAAAATCCGAGAAGCCCGAGCGTCCCTCCATAGAGAAGCTGGTGAAGGATATAATAGTATGTATTCTGATAATTTTTCTCGGCGAGCACGGCGGATGCCGAGCCCAGAATAACAAGGCCAATGCAAAAAAGGGTTATGGAGATGTACAAAAATGGCTTATCTATTTTCATAATGAGATTTTTTTACTGCGCGAACAAACCTCTTTCCACGATCAAACTCGTGCTTAAATATTCCAAAGCTGGCGCTTCCCGGCGAGAGAAGCACGACTCCGTCATGTCGCGCGTATCCGCGGGCCAGGCGAACGGCTTCTTCCATGGACAAAACGTCGGAAAACGGAACGCGCAGATTTTTTTTCAGACTATCCGAGAATGCTCCGGGAAGGAAGATGACGCGTGTTGCGTATTTTCGAATTGCATTTCGCAATATCCCCGGTGGAAGCTTTTTAGTCGGCCCTCCGGCGATAAGAATGATATTCTTTCCTCTATGCGACTCTGATATCTCTTTGAGAGTTTCCGCCGCGGCTCCGGGCGCCGTCGCGGTCGTATCATTTATCCAGATCGTTCCAGCTTTCTCCAGAACCACTTCTTTTCTTCCTGGAAGGCCTTTGAATCGCCGCAGCGTCTCAAGAAAAACCCTATCAGAGATACGGAATATTTTTGCGACTTCGCGGGCAAAAAGAGCCGAGTACAGGAATGTACCCCGAAACAGCGGGTTTACCGCCGTGGCAGTTTCTCGGAAAGGATTATCTTTTGATACGAGAATTTTTTTTCCGGGAACGCGCACGGTGATCGTTCGCAGACGCGCGTCGTCTCCATTCGCTATGACGACATCGCCTCGCTTTTGAAACCGAAAAATGGTTTTTTTCGCATCCGCGTACTTTTGAAATGTCCCATGCCGATTCAGATGATCCGGAAAAAGAGAGGTAAGAATGGCAATGTGCGGACTCACGCGCAGCGAGGCGAGATCCTCAAGTTGAAAGCTTGAAAGCTCAAGAACGGCGATATCCGTTTTTTTCATCCGCGGGAGGAACTCAAGAACCGACTTCCTGATATTGCCCCCGAGATATGTCGTGTATTTTTTAGAAAGGACCGCGTGGATAAGGGTTGCTGCAGTTGATTTTCCTTTCGTCCCGGTGATGCCTATGATAATTCCGCGGCACTCCATAAAAAAAATTCCGATATCCGTAAGAATCGGAATCCCCCGCTTTTTCGCTATCGCGAGGTAGGGAGACGAGGCGGGAACATCGGGATTTTTGATAATGATGTCGGATGTCATAAAATCCTCTTCGCGGTGCCCTCCGAGAACATATCGAATATTCCGCGCATCCTTCAACGCTTTCAGCGACGAGCCGAGCGCGCTTTGCGGTTTCATGTCGGTGACGGTGACGCGCGCGCCCCGCCGAGAAAGAAATTTCACAACTCCAACTCCCCCACCGTGGAGCCCAAGGCCCATGACCAAAACATTTTTCTTCTTCAGTGTAATCATTCGTCGTTCCGTTTTAACACCATGCCAGACCGCGCTTCTTGTATCTTCCCGCCGGCAAGCACGATGCGTCCATTCACGATGACATATTCAATGCCGGAGGGATATTGATACGGATTTTGAAATGTCGCATTACTTTTCAGCGTTTCAGGATTGAAAATCACAATATCGGCGAAATTGCCCTTTTTCAGCGTTCCCCGCTTCTTCAAACCGAGAATCTCGGCGGGCGCGCTCGTCGCCTTCCGTACCGCGTCTTCCCAGGAAAGCGTCTTCCACGTATGAACGGCGAGCCGGAAAAATCTCGGAAATGCGCTGAACGAGCGAGGATGAACAAGCTCGCCGGAACTTTTATATGAGAGCGGATACCCGCTCCCGTCGGAAGCGATGACGGACAGCGGATGCTCAAGGGCGCGCTGGACCTGGTCCCGTTTCACCGTCCTTCCGAATATCGTAATCCGGCCTTCATTCGCGAGAAGTAGCTGGAGAAATACC
>JBBUDR010000104.1:0-2106 GCA_038057195.1 Patescibacteria group bacterium | reverse complement strand
ACACCCATGATCCGGTATTTTTTTTGATAAAGCCCCATCCAATCATGATGATCGCTTCGCTTCCGGCTGGGCGAAAAACCTGGGCAAGCGTTCCATATGGCGTTACGCAACGACTCACGACCACGGGAATTTTTTCATTCATCGGATACCTGTCGGGCGAGCATGTCCACTTTTTATAGTCGGGAACCCAGTCGCTCCTGTCCTTTTCAAGAAGTTGGGAGAAGGAGGAGCAGCCGATGAGAGCTGAAAGAACGAGAAAGAGAATACCAAGCTGTACGCCTCTCTTCATAAAGCTCTCCTCCTTTCTTTTATTTGATTGTTATGAGAATTATTGCATATAAAGAGCAGGCTTATATCTAGCACAAAAATATATCTTTGTCAACTGATTCAAAAATTAAAAATCCGTACGAAAGTCCGTACGGATCACTGTCGCTTCTTTCGAAGATTCCTCATATCCCTGAGCATTCTCTGAAGATCAATACCAAGACGTTCGGCATCTTCGATCAGCGTATCAATCTCGGAAAGCTTTCGGCCCTTCGACATTTCCTCCATAAACCCGGGTTCTAAAAAGCGGTGCATAGAGTCGGACGACCGCTCCAAAAACCTCTGAACCATCAGAAACGAGTCTTTTGATCTCCCCCTCGGCCGATTGACTGATTGAACTCCCTTCTCTCGCGCCAACCGCTCGATAAACACAAGGGCTCGCTGGCCTCGAAGTTTCTTTTTGACAAGCCCTCTCGCCGCTTCCATCTGAAAGTCTCGCTCATAACGAGCAAGCGTAACGCCTGTCATAAATCGAATGCGCTTCTCTTCCGGCATGGTTGGCTCCATGAGAGCTCGGACATCCGGATGGAGCTTTAAAAGGCTTATGTACTGGCCAGCAGATGCCTGCGTAAAGCCCGCAGCTTGCGCGGCCTCTGCCTGCGTAAACTTGAACCTATCCATCAATTTTGCCATGCCGTTCATGATTTCAAGCGGATGATGGGGAGCACGGGATATATTTGAAATAAAAGAAATGAGATATTCTTTGTCTTCATCATCTATCTCATAGACGACCGCTTGAATCGTCTTTTTCCCATTTGCCTTCTCCATCCGCCATCGCCGTTCGCCGTCAATCAACTGATAGTCGTATTTTTTATCGCCCTTCACAGGTCGAACTTTGATGTCATCGATGTGCCCGATAAAACGCATACTCCCGCCAAGATTCTTCAGATCATGTTCATCAAAATACACGCGTGGCTGTCCCGGAAGCGGACGAATACGCTCGATGGGAATCTTTTGCAATGTTTTCTTGATATCCCCAATAATCGGCTCCCGCGTCGTTTCCACATTTTTTCCTTTCCTTGCGAGCGAACCGGCATCGCCTTTCGCTCTCAAAGAAACAGCGGAAGCTTTGATATTTCCGTCCGCTCGAAATCTCTGCTCGTCGGAAAGCATGAAGCTCTCGGATATGACGGAATCAAACTGATCGGTTTCTTCCGTGCGACGAAAGCCTTTTTCCTTTCGCTCGTTCGGATGCTTTTTGTGAAACGCGCAGACCCCCCTCTCGGCATCCACTACGGTCGCATCGTCGGTCGTATGTCCCTGACTGACGCACAGATGACAAAGTCTCCATGGAGACCCGCAGTTGATTCTCTGACACGTGACCCTATTCGTTCTCAAAACGCCTGATTTCTCAACACAGAATTCTTGCCCGATTTCATTGCCATGTACAAGAGGGCATGGATACAGAAGAACTGGGTTTTTTCGTTCTTGCTTGTGCGGCATTCTTTGCCTATGCATGAAGCCCTCCTTTCTTACGGGAGCGTACCGTGCGGCTATGGCTGGTTTTTAGCATTGGGGACTGCCTTTTTTCCACCAGTTCGTGACGAGACTCTGGGGTATCCCCGCATCTTCAACATCGGGAAGTTTCCACATTTGAGAAGCTTCATCCGCAATCACTTCAAGCACGCTTCCATTGGTAAGCATGATTTCGAATATGATCAAAACACCGTCTTCTGAAAAAACTTTGGGAAATGCTTCTTTTGATTTCCTTTTACTCATGTCAACTTCCTCCCTATTCACTTGTCAGTGATCTGATTTTTCTCCCCCTCAATCAAAGGGTAT
>JBBUDR010000103.1:0-4436 GCA_038057195.1 Patescibacteria group bacterium | reverse complement strand
CATAGCTCCGCGGATAATAGCGAATAGGAACATTCACGGTTTTATAGCCCGATCGAAGGAGCTTACAGACAAGCTCGTTATCATAATCGAAGTTATTTGTCTCCACGCGCACGGCAGAGAGCGCTTTTTTCGTGAACGCCTTATAGCAGGCCTCATATTCTCCCGCATCGTTCCAATAGAGGATGTTTGTGGTGAATGTAATGAGATGATTCCCCAACCAGCTTAGCCAATAGAGCGATTTTTTTCGCCGCTCGTCTCTCTTGGGGAAAATTCGGTTGCCGAGAACTATGTCCGTCTTTCCGTCGAGAATTGGCCGGATAACAGCGTGATAATCTTCCGGATCATACTCCAAGTCGGCATCCTGGATGATGCAGATATCCCCCGTCGCTTTCTGAAAGCCGGTCTTGATCGCTCCGCCCTTTCCGAGGTTTTTTTCATGGAAGACATACTGGATTCCCGTCATCGATTGAAGAATAGCGCGCGTCCGATCGGTTGATCCGTCATCCACGACGATGACCTCCTTCTCCATCCCCAGAATGTCCGTAGATTGGACCAAGCTAAGTATTTTCTGAATCGTTCTCTCCTCATTGTACGCGGGAATAATGACTGAAAGTTTCATACAAAAAAAACCGTATATTCTTAAAAACTCTGGCGATGGGTATTATATAGGAGATATGAATAAAAGCCGAGTATCGCGAAAAAGCCCGTTATCGCAAAGAGTCCTGCATGGAGAACGATGCTTGATTGAAGAGCCATTTCTGGTGAAAACCCAAGCACAAGAAAACCAACACTCAAAGACGCTTCAAAAGTTCCAATTCCAAAAAGCGGCTGGAGGGGAAGAAAGGCAATCATGCCGGGCAGAGCAAAGATAAAAACAGAGGCCCAGAAGGAAAGAGAGAGATGAATAGATAGGAGAAGAAGCCAGAGATGAATAAAGTTCAGGAGCCACGAGAGAATAGCCAAGAGAAACAGTGGGATGGAAAAAGAAGATCTGCTCATTCGGGAGATGTTGTTCTCGATATCTAAAATCCCCGATCCCATAGCTTGGAACCATTGAAATTTTTTTAAAAAATCCCATGAGAAGACAGCGTGAAAAAACTTCCTCACCCAATCGCTTTTAAAAAGAAGCGCGCATGAGATGACGACGCTGATGGCGCAGAGAACCCCAAGAACGATGATAAGTTTTTCCCCATTCATGAAAATGGGAGAGATAAATGCAATGGAACCAAGAACAAACAGCGACGCACAGATGACGTCATAGAGTCGGGAAACGACAAGTGATGCTACGTTCTCCGGGACAGAGTCGTGCTTGAGCTTTCTCACAAGATATATGTATGAAAGCTCGCCGGTCCGTGTCGGAAGAACAGAATTGAGAAATGACAATATGAATACCACGGAGAGGAGCGCAGATGCGCTTAGCTTCCCGTACAGCGCGTAGCGAAATCGAACCGCCCGCACGAATGAATTGAGGGCATAGAAACCGGCGCTTAACGCAAAGAGTGGCCACGAAACCACAGCGAAGGTATTCCACAATGCTTCCATGTGAATGGACTGAAGAATAAAAAAAAGGAGAACTCCGGCAAGAAGAACACCAATGAAAAAATTCATGCGGGAAGTCATGATTATCCTATTATTGGATTCTAAAATCATTTCCATGCGTTTTTTACGGCTTCAATATATGCGGATTCGTCAGGAACAGACTGCGGAAGCAGAACCCCCGCTTTGTCGGCATATTTTTGAAATTCCGGATATTTCTGTATGGACTCAAGAAGGCATTCAGAAAGCTCTAAAGGCGAGCGTGGAGGAACCACTTTCCCCGTAATCCCGTTTATGACGAGCTCCCCCGCGATCCCAACATCCGTCGTCACAACCGGAAGTCCTGATGCGACGGCCTCGATGAGCGTCCTCCCGTACCCCTCATAGTCTGACGACACAAGAAAAAGATCCGCCGTTTTATAATATGAAATCAACGTATGAAATGGAACCGCTGGTTCAATAATCACATTTTGATTCAATTCTTGATTCTTGATTCTGGACTCCAGATTCTTTCTTTCCGACCCAGAGCCGACTATCAAAAGAAGAGATGTAGGATATTTGTCGGCGACGGGAGCAAACGCTTCAAGCGCCAGACGGATGTTTTTTTCCTTTGCCAGGCGCGAAGCCATAAGAATAATGAAGTCAAACTGGGAATACTTCTTATGAAGGTCTATGGTCTCTGCAATATCCCGTATCTTCTGAACGCCGACAAAAACCGGAAGAACATATATATTTTCCTTCATCCCGGGCATGCGTTCCAACAGCGATCGTTTAATTCGCTCTGATACAACCCTCACTGACGACGCGCGCTTTGCCGAATAGAGATACAGCATATAGCGCAAGAAATTCTTTAGGGATTCTCGACGAAAGAATGGACTCAAAAAATCGGTATGAATCTGCACTTCTAAAGGAACTTTGAACGCGTGCTTCAGCATGAGCGCAGGGATATTTGTAAACGCATCTTGGGAAGTGACAAAAAAATGATCACGGTTCTTTTCATGACAGATAATCTCTTTTCCAAGCCGATACGCCTGAAAAAGACCAAAAATCTTTGATCGGCTTTTGATGGGATAGGCGTATGTGTTTTGCGAAATTTTCCGAGCTACGCTTACCCCCGTAGGCACGGCAACGATAATATGAAGCTCGTCCATGAAACGGCCTATTTTTTTCATGCGTTCAGAAACCTCGCTCCCCTCGCGCATGATATCCCCGTCAATACTGAACATGAGAACTTTCATATAACGTGTCGATTAAGAATACCCTCAAGCGAGTTCATCATGGTCGGCAGAGTGAACTTCTTCGCTGATTCAATCCCTTTCTCTATAAGCTCCTCTCTTTTTTTAGGAGAATTCAAAAGAAGAAGAATATTTTTTTGAAGCTCTTCTTTGTCATTATACGGAACAAGAATACCATTTGCTCCATTTTTGATAATTTCAGGGTTCCCGCCAACATTGGTCGTTATAACCGGGACTCCAGACGCGAGCGCCTCAATAAGAATGTGCGAGAATCCCTCATATCCGGTATTCAAGACAAATATATCGGCGGCGCGAAGATACAAAGCGACTTTTTCCCGCGACACTCTTCCCGCGAGAAAAACGTGCTTTTCCAAATTGCATTCAGAAATCTTCGTTTTCAGCCGTTCATATTCAGGACCATCATCTATTATAAAAAGTCGCGCGTCGGAGTGTTCCTGTGTAACGCCATTCATTACTTCAATAAGAGCGGAAAATCCCTTCCACGGAAGAAGCCGCCCTATTGAAAGAAGTATTGGGGAGTCCGGCGGAAGCCCAAGCTTTTCGCGCGCCACATCTTTTGAAATGTTTCTTGTATGAGAAATATCCTGGGAATTAAAGATAGTGATAATTTTTTGAGAGTTTGCCCCCCATCCGCCGACAATTTTTTTTAAATACTCGCTCGGCGCGATGACAATGTCCGCTCCTCGCACAATCCAGTGCTCAATCGCCCGCATGGTCTCGATTGCCATACCGTACGTATTATTCTGAAAATCATCCAGAAGTTCCTTGACCCCAAAGCGAGCCATTCCCTGCTCCCATGCGTATTCGCCCGTCACGCGCACAAAAAAATTTTTTTGTGCACATATGGAAGCAAGACGCGCAGGAAGACCTCCGCCCATTGATGCATCAACTGAAAACACGAGCTTTGACGAAAGTGAAAACCACAAGCAATACGCAAAAAAAATAATGTGTCGTATGCCCTTCGGATACGCGCGCGAAACGCGAATAATATGAGATTCTTTTTTATCATTTATGCCATACGTCAGGAGAGTCGGAGTAAATCCAAGTTTTGGAAGCTCTTTCATTAAAAGCGAGCTGTATGTGGCTGATCCCCCGCTGTCGGGCGGGTACGCTCCGGAGACAAGAAGAATGCGCTTCTCGTCTATAAGACGCCTGAATACGGCATCAAACTCGCCTGCAATAAGATTCCAATCATATCGCTCCACAATAAGACGCGACGCGTTTTCAATGATGGCTTTTCGAAGGTCCTGATCTTGAAGGATTATTGCAATGACTTTCGAAAGGTCATAGGGGTCTTCTGATTTTGCGAAAAGACCGGTTGCCCGATTCACGAGAAAATCAGGAATCCCACCGACTGTGGTTCCGACTATCGGAACCCGCGCCGCCATCGCCTCAAGAAACGCCGTCCCAAGACCCTCTGAACGGGACGGACGGACGAATACATCGCTGATTGAGAGATAAAGAGAAAGCTCTTTATTTTGAATCTCGCCAAGAAATAGAATTGAGTCGTGAAGACCAAGCTGTTCAACATTCGCTTTAAGTGTCTTTTCATCGGGTCCCGACCCGATGATACAAACTTTCAAATGTGAGACTTCCTTTAATAGAGAGGGAATAGAATCAATGAGAATATCAACTCCATTCTTC
>JBBUDR010000102.1:0-1641 GCA_038057195.1 Patescibacteria group bacterium | reverse complement strand
TTCCGTGATCAATATGCGCGATGATGACAAAATTTCTTATATGCATAGATGGGTGACGCAAAACCGGCTATTCGATTCGGGTCCGCTCTTCGTTCCAGTACGCGGGAAGGATGCCGAGCCTGAAAAATCGCCTCTTCATGCTTTCAAGAAGCGACTCGAGATCTTCGCTTTTCATGCCGTAGAGAATAATAAGGTAGACCGCGACTCCTCCGGCTCCCGCGATAAGTCCTTCGAGAAAGACGTTCGCGAACGTATCGAGAATGAAATAGTTCGAGAGAAGCGAGAGGATATCGTACGATGCGGATGCCCCGATGAAGGATGAAAATACTATCTTTAGGATTGGGAATACGAGATCCCCGTATTCATAATAGCGCGCTTCTCCGCCGCTTCCGAAAGCGGAGAATCGCAGCGCGAAAAGGCCAATCATAAGAAGAACGGCATTCATCAGTGTCCCCAACGAAAACCCAAGAACAACCCCGAGAACCTCGCCTCCTGCAACGTCGGAAACTCGGAGAAGCGAGTATACCAACTCGGAAAACCACCCTCCCGCCTGGAACTGGTGAACGAAAAAGATCCCAGAAAAAACCGCGAAGATCATCGAGCACGCGGTCATGAAGAGCGGCATCCACGTCGATTGCAGAGCGTACAATGCGCGAAGAAAGATGATCCGCAGGCTCTCTCCGAAAAGCGCTATAAGAAGAAGCGCGAACGCCGCCGCAGTGAGGCGCGTATTCCCCCAGTCAAACGCTCCGGCACCCAAGGCGACGCGGACGATATGAGCGCGAAGAACGATGGATAAGAATACCATCGGAACGACCCAGAACGACACAATCCGTATCCCAAAAAAAAGATTTTCAAAAAACGCGCGTCCGTCTCCCCGGAGCGCATTCTCCGAAAATCGGGGGAAAAGCGCCGTCGCGTATCCGACCGCAAAAATACCGAGAGGCAGGAACCCCAAGTTATTCGCGAACTGAAAGACGGCAATACTCCCCTGATGAAGGGTTGATGCGATGCCGATAAGAATCGTCAGTGTTATCTGCGTGAAAGACAATGCGATCACCCGCGGAAGCGATACTGCAAATACGCCCCGCACCGCCGGGGTAAAAAAATCGCGCACCGGGCGTATGCGAAACCCAAGAGAGTAATAGACCTGCACCTGGCTTATGAGATGAAAAACCGCTCCGAGGATGACCCCGAGAGCCAAGCCCTTCAGCCCGAAATACGGAACAAAAAAGAGAATGCCGACGATGATGCCGATATTATACACGATCCCCGAAACAGCATATGCAATGAATTTCTGCGAGGCCTGCACGGCGCTCATGAGGATTCCGGAAAGCCCAAGAAGAAGCGGGCTTATAAGCATGATCCTCGTCAGAAGAATCACCTGCTCGAGGGATGCCGCGTCAAATCCCGGAAACAGCGCATGGGAGAGAGAGGGAGCGAGAATGAACCCAATGCAGATGCCGATGAATGCGGAGAATGAAAAAAACGTGATGAGCGCGTTCATGAATTCTTCGGCGTGCTTCGGGTTTCGCTGGAAGATCTCCATGAAGATCGGGAGAATCGCGACCGACCCTGCGCCGAGAAGGAGAATCGTGTATAGGACATCAGGAATCTGAAACGCAGCGTAATAAATATCGA
>JBBUDR010000101.1:0-13893 GCA_038057195.1 Patescibacteria group bacterium | reverse complement strand
TGGATGCATCTCTTGGAACCGGCGTTGAAAAACCGAGGGGGCATACAAAAGCTCTCTCTCCCATTCTCCGCGTTCTTCGGCTTTCCCGCTCTCGCAAAGGCGGTATTTGATGCGACAAGGAGAGAAGGCGACATCTATCATTTGTGGGGACATTCATGGGAATTGGAAAAATATGATCTTTGGAAAGAGTTTGAACGCGTCTGTTCCTATGTCTCAAAAAGGGCCGACTGCGAGTATCTCACGAACGGCTCGGCACATCTTCGGATGACGGATAATATAAGAGAAGAAGATCAATGATACTGCCGGTGATCCGCGTGATGATGCGCGCGAACACAAGCCCAAGAATTCCCCATTGAACAATAAAAAGAATGGTAATTATAATTCGGAAGACCGGATTTATAATATTACTAATATACTGCTCGCGCAGCTTTTTTTTCGCTTGAAGAGCGACAGCAGAAGGCGCAAACGCCATATTGAGCATTGAAAGGGCGAAGAGCTGGGAATACAATATTGAATCCTCATACTTCGGGAAAAACGCTCCATAGAGATACGGGGCGACGAGGACGTACAGCCCAACGACGCAAATCCCGATGAGAAAAAGCTGAAAAAACTTTTTTTTCAAGAATGACCTGATTTCGCCTATTTCTTTTTTCGCGAAGCGCGGAAATGCCATGGTCCCGATGTTTCCGAGGACTCCTTTTATCTGCTCCGGTATCGCTATCGCGAACGCATAGACAGCAAGCTGGGCCGCTCCCAGCATCTTGAAGAGAAGAATATTTTCTATCTGGTTTGCGACCGTGCCGAGAATATTCATAAAGCTCAAATGCTTTGCATATCGGAGCGCTCCGGAATCCAATGATGACTCTGGGGAGACGGAAGAGGAGACTTTCCTGTAATACGCGACCGAAAAACCCGTTTGAATGAAAAGCCACACGATGATGAGCCACAGTACATTGCCAGGAACGAGATATATCACTCCGAGAAGTGAGAGAGTCAACGCAATTTGCAGAATTATGTCAAACCGCGCAGAACGCTTAAAATCGGCCTTCCCCTGCAGATAGTCATCAAAGAGAACGGAGGCATCCCAGAATGGGAATAGAACCGCAAAGAGGGCGTAAAACGCCGCGAATTCATAATTTCCAAAATACGCGTAATACGCCGCAACACATGCGGAAATCAGGGAAGCAAGAAAATTCCACCGGAACTTGAGACGGTATCCTTCAAGAAGATTCTTCTCAAAACCGCTCGCGACCGCTTGATTTACCGCGGCGTTCATTCCTGAGAGCGTGAAAGCGGACAGAATCGTGAACACCGACAGGATATACTTATACGTTCCATACGCCTCCTTTGAAAGAAAGTTGGCGAATGCGATGGCAAGAACGAATCCCGCGATGATTGAAACGACTCGACGAAGGAAAAGCCAGAATCCGCTCTCGGCAAAATACACGGCGTCGACATTCAGCGCCCTTCCGAGCCATTGAAGCCGGCTATAGATCGCGTCCTTTGTTTTTTCTTGGAATGTCATATGAATAGCCGGAGCGTCCATCGGAATAGAACGCCGTCAATGAGAGTAAAGAGAAGGATCGAGGCGATAAGGATATACAGAAGGATTTTTAGACGATTCATAGCATCTTATGATGAGGGCGTCCATAACTCCTGATCCGTATAGCCGTTCAGGAATTCATTTTCCCCGTTTTTATTATAAATGTCGGTCGTAATCGTTCCGCCATAATAGTCGGTATGAGTCGGCGTCGAATAATAGGTTATTAAAGAAAGAGCCCCGGCAAATACGATGCTCAACCAAATTGCCATGAGCCGCAATGCTCTCCGTTCAATATATTCCATGATATAGAAACTGCCGAATGCCAATATAATCGGAAGCATTGGAATTAGATACCGGAATTTCAAATCCGGAAAAAGAGCAGACAAAAAGCCATGAAGCGCGAGCACGAAAACAGCGGGCAGAAAAATTTTTGCTTTGATTTTTTCTCTTCCCTTTTTAAAGAGCATCTCAACGGCGAGAAGAAGAGAGCCGGCATAGGCAACTGGGGCAAGAACCAAGAGCGTCCGATGGATAAAATAGGCATTGTGCGGAAGCCAGAATAACAGAGATGTTTTTGCAAGACGCAGGTAATCCGCCGCAGTCAAAAAGAAGGAGATAATTCCGTCTTGTATAACTCGCAACGCGCCGACTTTGTCCCAGAGATACGAAAAACCAACAGAGTAAAACGGCGACCCAAAAAGAAGATAATTCCGAATCCCCCAAGGAAGAAAAAGGATCGCGGCGGAGAAAAACGGCACAGCAGCAAGGCGAAGCATGATAATCGGCTCTCTACGATGCCGGGAAAAGAGATACAAGGCATAAGCGACAAAAAGAATGACCGTCTGTTGATTGAGTAAAAAAGAAAACCCTAAAACAGCCCCTAGGAATATTTGATTTTTTATTCTTTCACTCCCCTGGAGAAGAATAAGAAAAAGCAGATAGAGGTCTGCTTGAAATATATAGAAGGCGCCGTTTCCGGAATAATCGATAAGTGGATATGAAAGCGCGGTGAGGAGAAGCGTCAAGAGCGCGACCGATCCCCCCGCGAGAAGAAACGCGAACCGATATGTAAAAAAGAGAAGCAAAATTCCGGCGACCAGAGAAAGGGCCTTCAGGGCTTCATATCCTGATATATGAAATACGGATACGACTCCCCCTCCTATCAATGGCCAGAGGGGATTATGCTCTAAGAATCGCCCTCCCTTTTCTTTCAGAGAATACCAGTATGGAATTGAGATATCAGTAGGAATTAGAAAATTTCCAAAGCGAGAAACCGACTCCGATGCTTTCGCATAGAGAAAGACATCTCCGTGAACATACTGATTCCAGTGAATGGAAAAAACGCGCAGAAGCACGCCGACAATGACGATTGCGACGCATAATCGTTTGAATGTTTGATTCCCATCTGATACTCTTTCTATATGCATATGACGAAAAAATTCAGCGTCGATCTTCTATTGAAATCGTATCTCTTTATTCCAAAGATTCTTTTCAGAAAATCAGTGAGGAGAAACGGTGCTCGCATCTCCGGCAGAACGCTCGATATCGGAGCGGGCCTGAAACCCTTTCGGGAATATTTTAAAAGCTCTTCCTATGTTACGCTTGACTCCAATGCCGACCTCAAGCCTGACGTCGTTGGGGATATCACCAATCTCCCATTCAAAGACGGAGAATTTGACAGTGTAGTATGCCTCGAAGTCCTCGAGCACGTCGCCGACACAAAGCGGTCTCTTGCGGAAGTGTCCCGCGTCTTGAGGCCTCGTGGAATACTCATGCTTTCAACCCCCATGCACTGGCCCCTTCACTATGAGCCGCATGACTATTACCGCTTCACGAAATATGGGCTCGCTGAAATTTTGAAAGATGATTTTAAAGTGGTTCATTCGGAAAAAATCGGCGGGCTTTTCTCATTTCTTGGATCGCGCCTTGCCGAAGAAAGCGCACTTTTTCTCTATCGCCTATTTCCATTTCTCCCGAGGAAAGCGCGGTATCTTCTCGGACACCTAGCAAATATCCCCCTGTCAATTTTTTTCTACGCGCTATCACTTCTTCTTGATCCCCTATTTCCGGAAGACGCTATCTCATGGCTCGTCATTGCGGAGAAGAAATAAAAAGTTTATTTTTTATAAAAACCTCCAGGGAGTCATGATGCCTTCCTGGATGATTCTGTTTGAAATCTTTGATTTTCCCTGCGTGCGATTTTTGAATACAATCGGAATCTCAAGAAAAGATGATCCCGATTTCCAAAGATAAAACTTGAGAGCGAAAATAAACGCGTATCCCTTGAACGCGGAGATTTTTTTGAGATCAACTCTCCGCAATGCCTCAAGCCTAATACAATTGAACCCGCCTGTACAGTCGCGAATCGGCGCTCGCGTAATAAAACGGAAGTACCAGTTCCCGCACCAGCTCAAAAGCCTTCGGTACCACTCCCATCCTTCTGTGCCACCACCTCTCGCGTATCGCGAGCCGATAATAACATCATGCGAATGGAGTATGTTTAGCATATCGGGAATATATTTCGGATGATGAGAAAAGTCCGCGTCCATCATGATGATGGACCGAATATTTTTTTCCTCTAGTGCCTTTTCAAAAGCGGCGATGTAGGCGGGACCAAGGCCCTCTTTTTTTGCGCGCCAGAGAAGAGATACATTTGGAAATCTCTTTTGAAGAATACTGACTTCTTCCGCTGTCCCGTCCGGCGAGTTATCGTCAACGACAAGTACGCGGATTGACGGAAGAATCGAGAAGATTTCCTTTATGAGTTCCGGTATGTTCTTCCGCTCATTAAATGTCGGAATAATGATAATATCCTGCATGAATTCTTATGTATAATACCAAGAGGAGCCGTTTACCGCAATGAGTGAATATGCTGGCAATCCAGCCGGTATCGTCTATGATGTACTAAGGAATCTTCGTAATGAAAACTGTAAAGTATACAATAAAATAAGGAATCTTCGCGGTGATACGGAAACTTCCCAATAGAGGCCGTATAGTATAATAATTCAGCCTCTATTGGGAAGTGATTTCACTCGCCTTGCTTCATGAAATCAACTGTAAGGTATCCATATATCCAGCGTGGATTGCGAAGTGATTGCATTCGCTTCGCTTCATACAATAATAAGGACTCTTCACAATTGACGCTGTGCAGTATAGATATATCCAGCATCAATTGTGAAGTGATTTACTCACTTCATTCATAAATCACATATGAAAAAAATATTCGACACAACAAAAATATTCCTTATCTGCATTCTTGCTCTGGGGTTTGTCCTCCGCGTCGGCGGCATATCATACGGGCTTCCTTTGTGGCTCGTTGGAGACGAGCCTCCATTCACGCTGACGGCTCTCAAGATGATCGAGCTATCAACGCTTCTTCCCGTCCTCCATCAGGCGGATTTTTCAAAAGTCCTCTATTTCAGCCCATATCTTTCGTATATCTATCTTCCTGCTTTCACCGCCATTCTCTTCTCAAAGCTCATCTTGTTTGGCGGAACTATTCAGGGGTTCGCTGATTACCTCTTGAACGACCTTTCGGCATTTTTTATTGCGGCTCGGCTTATCAGCGCTCTTTTCGGCACCGCGACCATATATCTCGTATACCGAATTGCAAAAAATATCTTTGAGAATGAGCGAACCGCTCTCATATCCGCCGCGTTTCTTTCCTTCAGCGTTTCTCATGTCCTTCTCTCCCATTGGGGACGGGATTGGATCCCCGCAACGTTTTTCTTCGCGCTTTCGATATACTTTCTCACCGACCCAAAGCGCGAAGAATCAAGGCGACATCTCCTGTCTTCGATAACGGGAGGAATCGCGTTTGGCGTCAGCATCATCGCCGCATTCATACCCATCTTTCTGACTCTTTGGGAAACAATGCGGGTCGGATTGAAAACATTGGTACGGACTAAAACCGTTTATCTCTCCGCTTTGATATTCGCCCTTCTTACTGCGTGTTCGCTGGCAATCTATCCATACGGATTTTTTCTCACGAAAGCGCACTCCGCCGGAGAGGCGAAAAGTATCACCGGGCTACTTCATGCCTACTCGTCGCTGCTGAAGCCAATTGTTGTTTCCGACCCATTTCTGTTTATCTGGGTCGGAATCGGCCTTCTCTGCTCTTTTATGTTCTATCGAAAGTTTTTTTTGACGGCATTTCTATTCATAAACATATATATCCTTATCTTCTACTTCTCCTTCCACACAGGCGACCGATTTATGATCTATCTTTTCCCGCTGTTCGCGCTTCTCGCCGGATATGGACTTTCAACCATACTGGAAAAATTAAATAGAAACTCGATCATGCTTGGATTTGGCATTCTCACGATGATTGTGATGCTCGCGCATTCAATCCGGCTTGACTACGTTCTTCTCAAAAACGATACCCGGACCCAAGCGAGGCAGTGGATTGAAAAAAACCTCCGGGAGGGTTCAAAAATAATCGTGCTTGCTCCATTGACTCGCTTGTCCGTCACTCCCGAGGTGGTGGAAGAGCAAGGCGCGATCGGATCTCATTCATTGCGGCAGATAGACCTCTCCGAGGCACGAAGCCCAAAAACAACCATCCCTCATCGGCAATTCCATGCGTTGAATCTCTATGCGATTGACGCGAACGCAGAAGATTTTTATCGGCGTATCGGAGCATATAGAAAAGAGAATGGATATCAATACGCGCTCGTCAGTACCGAAGAATTCCCCGGAGACGCGGACAAAAATTACGCCCAAAAAATGCTCATTGAATCGGGCACCACGATTATGAGGTTTCCGGGAAGCGGGATTTTCTCTTTTGATCTCACGGAAGGATCAATTGGGAGTATGAAGGATCTTTGGACAATGGAGAATAATGGTCCGGAGATACTGATTATTCGGTATTAGCCACTCAAAGAACGAATTCTCTCAATAATCCGTTCTATATTTGAGAGAATATCGCCCGTAGTATTCAAAAAGAGCGCACTGGCAATAATAAGAGCCGGTTTCCATTCAATCTCTTTTTTCAGGAGCATATCAAACCCGAGACCCGCAAATAGGGCAAAAAAAGGATAGACGAGAAAACGATATCGGGTTTCGACAATCAACCCGACTACCGCAAGCGGCATCATGACGAGCATCGCCAAGAGATAGCGGGCTCTTTTTTTATCTGCAGGCAGCAGCGACTTCGCGGCGAGAATCCCCCACGAGCCGAGAATAAACAGCAGAATGGAGAAAACCGCCGAAGAAAAAAGCGTCAGTGCCTTTGAGATGCCATGCAGATGAAACCAGAATCCGGTCGGCCGGGCAAAGCTGAAATAAATCGAGGTCCGAAGAAGTGTGAGATGAATAAACTCTCCGGGATTATGAATGATAAAACTGAACGCATCCTTCGTTGCCTGTTTATTCGCTTCAACGGCCCCGAGCTTCTGAAGATATTCTTCTAAGATGGGATAGGGCTCCTGCTCACCGTTTGAGCCGTGATGATTCCCTGCGACCAGATTGAATCCCGAATTCACATTTAATGGGATAAAGGAGTGATAGACAGTGTAATTTCGCACCGACCATGGAGTAAAGAGAATGACCGCGACAGTGAAGAATAAGGCAATATCCCGCCATCTTTTTTCCAAGATAAAAAAAGTGAGTATGGGAATGATGAGAAAAACCGCCGGCGTGCGGACGAAGATCGCGGAAACGAAAGAAATTGAAAAAAGAAGAAGTAGTGGAATGGACCGCGCGTTCATATATCGAAAGAAGAGATAGACGGATAGAATCATGAGAAATATACCAATATTTTCTGTCATGAGCATCGCGCTGATGGTGATAAGATCCGGAGAAAACCCAATGAGAGCAGCCGCAGTGAGACCGATAACGGGCGACCACGAATCGGAAAAAATCTCGCGCGAGAGAAGGAATAAGAGATATGCCGACAGCGCGAGAAATAAGGATTGTAGAATCCAAATAAGCTGGTATGTGTGGCCGAACAGATAGTATATTGACGCGAGAAACCACTCATACCCGGGTCCGACCCGGACAATACCAATGTCATTTTCAAGTGAAATACTTACCGATTCACGGTAGCCGAGTCCCTGCGCGATATTCCATGCGATTGCGTCATACGCCCGGGCATCCACTGCTGGGGGGATATGGAAGTAGAATGAGTATGAGAGAGAAACAACAAAAACAACGAGGCAGAGATATCCTATTGATTTTTTTGATTGAAGAATAGAATCCATACGTCATTAGGCGAAAAGCCCGAAAAATATTTTTAACACGCGTTCTTTTCCGAATCGGGGCACCCACGCTCTTTCTATGCCCCGAACCATATCGGCAGTTTTCTTTGATACGAGAAGTTCGTTGATTCCTCGAACCATCCCCTCTATATCCCCCACGCGGAAGATGAACCGCTGAAGTTCAGGGGGAATAATTTCTTTCGTCCCCCCAGCATCAAATGCGACGAATGGAGTTCCCGTCGCCATCGCTTCAAGAAGCGAGTGTGAGAAACCCTCCTCTTCAGAGGGCATAATGAACACATCCGCGATGCCGAAGTACCGTAGAGCTTCTTTTTGCGGAAGACATCCAAGAAAACGCGCTCTTTCCAATACGCCGAGTTCTTTGCATTGTTTTTCAACTGCTGTCCGTTCCGGACTATCGCCAATAACAATCAGAACAGCCTCTGGTACGGCTTTCAAAATATCCGCCAAGAAGTACGCTCCCTTTCTCCGCGAAAGCTTATGAACGAACAAAAGAATGTTTGTCCCAGACGCGATATGAAGCTTTTCTCGAAGCCCATTCGTGTGCCCGCTTATCTCCTCCGTTTCTTTCGTATCAATCCAATTCGGCATGACTTTAATCTTTGAAGGGGGAATACGATACGCGTTGGCGTACCCGCTTTTCAATCCTTCCGTACCGGTCACAAGAAATGAGATTATCTGATATACGCGACGTTCAAAAAAATTTCTTACCGGATTCCGGCGATAGAGCCATGGAAGCCCCGCATTCCAATAAAATACCCGTCCGCCGAGAAGCCAAACAACGATGGAAGCGTTAAAAGCCGATAGAAAAGAGTAATGAACATAAAAATCACGGTAGCCTCGCGCACGAAGATACAACAGCGCGAGAAAATTTTCTACCAATCGAAATGGAAAAAATCCGAATTTTTGCGAATAGACACGTAAAGAATCGGAAGTTTTTTTTAGCCTTCCGCCTTTTTCCACGATTAAAAAAAAATCGAGCTCTTTTGATGCGGCGTTCGCAAACTCATATTTATATTCAAAATGAGTACTTCTTTGATATTCAGGAAGCACAAAACAGAGTTTTTTTCTATCAGACCCGGTCATTATGAATGTCATCCAAATATGTTAAACCGGATAATATGCCATATTGTTGCGACTCCATCCTTCCAGTTTATCTTCTTCCCGTCCTCATAGGTCCGTCCGTAGTAGGAGATTCCGACCTCATACACGCGCCACTTTCCTTTTGCTACCCGAGCGGTAAGCTCCGGTTCGATGCCGAAGCGTCGCGATTTCAGGCGATGCTTGAACGAATCAGCGACCTCTTTCGTGAATGCCTTATAACAGGTTTCCATATCGGAAAGATTGAGGCCGGTAAAAAGATTCGAGAGGAGAGTGAGGAATTTATTCGCCAGATAATGTATTGCGTAGAGCACCCGGTGTGGTTCGCTTCCAACGAAACGGGAGCCGAATACGACATCCACTCTTTTTGAAAGAATGGGAGCGAGAAGCTTTCCATACTCGTTGGGATCATATTCGAGGTCGGCGTCTTGAATGATGATGATATCCCCTGTCGCGTGTAAAAAGCCGGTTTTTAAAGCGCTTCCTTTTCCTTTGTTTGTTTCATGAAAAATCGCGCGAATGCCCGGTATTTTTTTCACGATGTCCCGAGTCCCGTCGCTTGATCCGTCATCAATGACGATGATTTCTTTTTCCATTCCTTTCGTGTCGGCGACGCGGACCGCGTCAACGAGCTCCACGATCGTGTTCTTTTCATTATATACGGGAATAAGAATTGAGAGTTTCATGAAGATTGTTCATTCGCTGGATGAATTCCCGCGGCCAGCATGCTCGCTCGGAGAAGGGAGTCGAATGTCCCCGCGTCCGTCCATTCGCCTTGTAAAACATGGTAAGTAAGCTGTTTTTTTCGCAGATAATGATTATTCACATCAGTGATCTCAAGCTCTCCCCTGCCCGATGGCTTTAATTTCCTGATGATATCGAATACCTGATTATCATAGAGATAGAAGCCGGTCGTAATGAGATTTGATTTCGGGCGTTTTGGCTTTTCAATGATGCGGATGACCGCGTTTCCCCTCACTTCGGTCACCGCGAACCGTTCCGGATCGGGAACGCTTTTCAAGAACACTTTCGCTCCACGCTTCTGTTTCTTAAAAAGATCAACCCCATGCTTCAACTCTTTTGGGGGCATGAAGATGTTATCTCCGAGTATAACAGCGACTTTTTCATTGTCCGCGAAATCTTCCGCGAGCGCCAGCGCATGGGCAATCCCTCCCGCTTTCTCTTGCATATCATAGGAGAGGTCGACTCCGAACTTCTTCCCAGAACCAAGGAGTTCAAGAAAATGCCCTGCATGTCCACGGCCCGAGATGATGAGGATGTTTTTGATGCCGCACGCAATAAGCGTTTCAAGAGGCCAATAAATCATCGGCTTCTTATACACCGGCAGAAGATGTTTATTTGTGACTAATGTGAGTGGATGCAGACGGGTTCCGTTGCCTCCCGCGAGAATAATTCCTTTCATATGATTTTACGAAGCAAAGCTGATTTCATGAAGCAAGGCGAATGAGATCACTTCCCAATAGAGGCTGAATATTTATACCATGCGGCCTCTATTGGGAAGTTTCCGTATCACCGCGAAGATTCCGTATTATTGTACGAATATTTTTCACCACTATCACTCTTTATGTTATTCGAATATGCGTGTTGATGCCAGGCTGTCGTCGAACGACATCGGCGAGCCATGCGGAGTTTTTCTGGTACCATTGAATCGTTTTTTGAAGCTCTTGTTTAAGGGAATATTTTGGCTTCCACCCGAGACGGCGAATCCGCGCGCAGTCGACAGAATAGCGCCTATCGTGTCCCGGCCGATCTTTGACAAAAGTAATGAGCGATGCGGGCTTTTTCATCGCTTTTAAAAGTTTTTTTGCAATCTCTATATTGGAATACTCCTCTCCTCTGGATATTGCGAACACGTCTCCCGGAACTCCTTTCAGGAGAAGCGTTAGAATGGCGCGAGTGTGATCATCGACATGAATCCAATCCCGCACATTTTTTCCATCTCCATACAGAGGCAGGGTCTTTCCCTGGCTAAGGCGGAGATAGAAGAATGGTATGAGCTTTTCGGGAAACTGCCGAGGACCAAAATTATTCACGGAGTGGGAAACGATGACCGGCAACCCATAGGTCTTCACAAAAGAGCGAATGAGGAGGTCGGCGGCGGCCTTTGAGGCGGCATAGGGAGAATTGGGGCGAAACGGAGACTCCTCATTGAATTTCTTTTTTGAATCAAGGCTCAAATCCCCCCATACTTCGTCCGTTGAGATGTGAACCATCTTCGATACCCTAGAAGAGCTCTGAAGCGCTTTTAAGAGCGCCTCAACCCCAATGACGTTTGAATGAAGAAAACTACCGGCATGATGATGGATTGAGCGGTCAACATGAGTTTCGGCCGCGAAGTTCACGACATAGTCCGCGGACTTCATCAATCGCTTCATCTCTTTTTCATCAGCAATATCGGCATGGACAAACCGATATCGCCCTTTTGGAACGCCCTTGAGATTATTTTTATTACCTGCGAATGTCAGGAGATCTGCGTTCACGACGGTGACCCCCGGAATCGTCTTAAAAAGATAGTGGATGAAATTCGAACCCATAAAACCACATCCCCCACATACAAGGAATGACGTTTCTGAAAAAGCTTTTTTGAATTCTTTATTCATTATTTTTTTCCGATACCTCTTTAAAAATTTCTGACAGCTTCCTGGAAAACTCGCGAGTCGAGAAATACCCTTCAATCTTCTTCCGCGCGGATTCCCCTATTCTCCGCGCCCTCGCGGGATCATCCAAAAAACTCTGCATCGTGCTCCGAAGGGCTTCCGGATCTTCTGGGTCCACGATGAGTGCTTCCATTCCGTTTTCCACGTAATCGTACATATACTCGCGGCGGGTCGCAATGACTGCTTTTCCGCTCGCCATCGCTTCCATAAAAACGGTTTGGCCGGAACAGTCAGAATCGCCGGCACGGCCATCGGGGATTGTTGGAACAACAACAAAGTCAGAATCGCAATAAAACTTCAGAGTGTCAACTTGTGGAATATCATACAAAACCTTGATATTCTCGGGAATAGACGGGATATGCTTGAAATTTCTCCCTGCGGCGATGATACGGACTTTGTAATGAAGATTTTTAGCCGCCTGAACGAGAGTTTTATAATCCCGACCAATATCCTTCCCCATGCTGAATATGAATTCTTCATGAGACGACTTCTTTACGCATGGCTTAAAAAAATTTGCGTCAACTCCAAGGGGAACGAACCGGATGCGGGAATGATTAAATCCTTCCGACTCTAAAAATTGTTTCTGCGCGGACGAAAGGCATACGACGATGTCGGCGGAAGCGATGGCGCTCCTGAGAATATACCCATACAGCCTATTGCGATTCCGGGTCAGAGCGTTTGAAAAAAACGTGTTGAACAGAACTATCTTTGGCTTTTTCATCCGGAATACCGATTTTGCGAGAAACACAAGGAGTACATGCCCGCCTATGAACGCAACATCGTAATTCCGCATCGCAAGGAGAAGCGGTAATTGGGAGAGATGAAAGCTTATCTTCCGTAAGAAATGAGATGCGCGAGTCTCGAGAAACGACGCACGGACGCCATGGAAGCGCATATGATTCATGCCGAGAAGCTGGGTGTCTGCCATTGTGCCTTCTTTATAGCTCCGTACAAACTGCTTTCGCCGTCCTGCATATATATAGAGGACACTCAGCATCGCTTCCCTAGCGCGCACCAGTGAAAGGATATTCTTCGCCCTGGATTTCCAGGTATATCGTTCAACGTCCTTCCGCGCTTGCCGAGCCAGCGCTTCCGCTTTTTTCGGATTATCCAACGCTTCTTTGATTTTCTCGGCAAGAGCTTTTGGATCTCCGGAATTCGCAAGGAGCGCGTTGTGGCCGTCCGTCAATATATCACGAAATGAGGCTATATCGGAAGCGACAATCGGATTCCCCGATGCCATATACTCAAAAAGTTTGAGTGGAGAAGTAATTGAAGGGACTTTTTCTCTTTCAGGGATTCCGGTCACGACAAGACAATCGGCGGCATGCTGATAGAGCGCTATCTCAGCGTAGGGCTTGTGTTTGATAATGGTAATACCATGAATGCGTTTTTCATCGATAATACCGCGAATGCGCGCCGTATCTTCGTCCGCACCCCCAACAAGCACGAGCTCGGTATCGGGATCAAAGTATGAAGCCGCGAGAATAAGGTCATCAATCCCTTTCCACGCATAAAAGTATCCTGTGTACATGACAATTTTCTTTTTCGGAAGGCCGAGCTTCTGCCGAATTGCCGTTTTATCCCAAGACACGGAGAAATCTTCCAATGAAACTCCATCGGGAGCGAGAATAACCGCATCGTCAAAATCAAGACTATCCTGATATATCTTTTTCGCTGCTTCCGTGATGACGACAATCGATGAGCATTTGAGAAGCATGCGCTTTTCCCATCCCTCAAGAAGGAAGTGGGCCTCGCAGACGATATTTCTTTTTCCAAGAAACAGCATGAGAGCAATCATCAGCCACCTATCGTACCGAAAGTATATGATTCCTCCGCGCCTCCCGAGAATATAAAAAAACGCAGAAAGCGCGAAAGTTGCCGATTGAAGAAAACTAAAAAACGGAGGCCGCGGCTCCGATGAGGACATCCAATCGATGGTAAAAATCTTCCTAATACGGAAATTTTTCTTTGATTTGTAGTATTCAAACGGATCGTCATTCAGCTCGTTGACCCGCTTCGGAAGAATAAGCTCGACATCGGCGCCCGCGTCGCTGAATGCCTCGCACATCTTGATGATATGGAGCCCGTGCGCCCGTTGGGTGGGTATCCGCGAATTGGCAATGAAATGAATCTTGTCCATAAAAGCCCGCCTGCTTAGATATAACTCTCAAAAACCGCGCTTTGTCCCGTATATGCAAGTTTTTCTATGTGGAATTCAAAATGGCAAAAACCGCCATTTAATGATTGTCCACAGAATAAGGAAGCCGTGCTTCCAATTTATTTTTTTCCCATCGCCATAGCTCCGCGGATAATAGCGAATAGGAACATTCACGGTTTTATAGCCCGATCG
>JBBUDR010000100.1:4937-8171 GCA_038057195.1 Patescibacteria group bacterium | reverse complement strand
TCTTTCGGGGTTCTTCCCTCGATGACTCGGGCAGTCGGCGGGGCTCGGACGGCACAGAAAACTATTTAGGCAAATCAAAAAGAAGAGCGACTCCGGTCGCTCTTCAAGCTAACATCAGATTCTGACTTTGACCGATTTGAGAATTTCTTGTATTGGTATTTGCTGCACGTTTCCGATTGCGAGCTGATGGTACGCTTCGTTGTCGAAAAACATATCGTAACAGTTGCTGACATATCCATCGTGGCTAAATCTGACAGAACGGACAAAAGAGTCGTTAAACGGGATATAGTTGAAATACACAATGTTCGAGCCACGGTGGTAGGAGTTGAATATCACACCGTAGTTGTCGATCATCAGATCATCCCGGCTGATGATTTTTTCACGTTCGAACTTCGCCATAACCCCATGCGATGTCGTGTAATCGCTCTTGAGATATACACGAAGATCCTCGTAGTGTCCCCAATCCACAACATCGCCAGCCAAGAGGGACTTGGCAAATAACACGACGACGCAGTCGTCCACTACCAGTTCTTTCCATCCATCGTTCAGACCGACCTCCGTCGACACATATGGAGATATGAGGAACTGACGGATACCGATCTGATAGAGATCGTCCACCAGGGCAGCAAACGTGCCAATATTCAAGGCATTGACAGTGAACGAAATGAATACCCGTTTCTTGAGCTCTGTCGAAAACTTATCCAGATTCGCCTTTGTCTTGAGATATGAACCTTTACGGCGGATGTAGTCGTGCATCATCTCATTTCCGTCAAAAGAGATGTCCACGTATGTCGGATTGGCGTGAGCGAGTTCGGTGACTCTTTTTTCGTCCAGCAAGATGCCGTTTGTGACAATTCCATATCGCAAACGTGGTAAGGCCAGTTTTTCTTTTTTGAACCACTGAAGCAGTGCCAACGTATCTTCCCACACCACAGTCGGTTCTTTCCCGACATTCCCAAAAGTCAACGCGCCGAGGCCCATGCAGTCCTTAAAGAGCTTCTGCCACTCACGAACCGTTAAACGGTTGACAGTGTTAGTGGTTCCCACATAGCAGTGTCTGCAGGAAAGATTGCAGACATTGTTTATGAAATAGGAAACCTCCATTGGGAAACGAGTACGCGAGAAAAGGCTTTCTGCGTCCACGCCCCTGCCTATCAATTCCGCTTGATCGGTAATACCACCATTACTACCTGAGAATCCGACAGCCATAATAGTACCCCCCCCGTTTGAGTTATGAGGTTGACCAAAATACATTTTTCAAAGTTCATTTCTCTTTCAGAGTACGTATTACCAATATATCTTGCACTGATTGTACATTTAATGTACAATCAGGTTAGGATGGGAAAACAAGTAGGAAAACAAAACTATATCGTACTAACGCCAACCGAGGATTTGGTCGTTCAAGTTTTGAGCAAGAGTGGGAAAGAATTATCCATAAGTAAAATTTCTGAGTTTCTAAAACTTGCTCGCACAAGTATTTATAATGCAACACGTTCTCTCATGAGAAAGCAACTTCTTCAGAAAAAAGGATTTACGTATTCACTGCATAATGAGTTAAGCAAAAAAATAGTAAAAGATATTTCTGCCTCGGAACAAATAAGACGGTCTATGCGCGAAATGCTTATGCTGAAGAAAAACGAAATAATTTACTCGATAGAGTCTGATGAGGAAATCAAGGCACTTTTCAATACTCCGCAAGAACTTATACATTGGCAGAAAGTCGTAGCGGAAAGAGAAATTGTATTGAAGGGAATTGGTACCAAAAATGCCGCAAATATTTTCCGTACCATGGCAAGCACGGAATTGATGAAGCAGGTACGAAAAAGAAGTGGTGCCGCACGGTTTACGAACGAACCTATAAAGGCGACCTGTACTCTTGTTTCTTTTAGAAACTCAATCATCTTTTTTTCGCGAAAGCAAAATTTTTTCTATCGTATTGACGATTCTGACGTATCAAAATTTGTTCAAAGCGTCATCGATTTACTTTATGGTTATTTGGAATATCAACAAATTGTGTAACTTGCTGGTCTTTCTTGTGCCATCCGAACCCCGCATCGAACCCCGCATCGAGCCCCGCATCGAGCCCCGCCGACTGCCCGAGTCATCGAGGGAAGAACCCCGAAACAAAAACATCCTTTACTTTTTCAGGCAACGTTGATTTTTTCTTGATTTTACTGTATACATAGGCCATTCAATTGAAGAAACAATCCTCTTAGGTTCGTCGTTATATTAGGTAGAATTCATATATTATTTTCGGTTTACAGAGGGTGTTCTTCCAAAAGGCATGGAATTTTTCGGACGGAATGAACAGAACGATTTTGAAAGCTCTTCAGAAACCGCGCGGGCGGATGAGGAGCTTTTAAAGCTTTCTTTGGAAGATCCGCGGTATTTCTCGATGATCGTCGACAAGTATCAGGATGCGTTCTTCCGCGCTGCGGTGCGCGTCGTGAAGCAGAAGGAGGAAGCTGAAGACATCGTACAGGAAGCGTTCACAAAGATTTACATGAACGCTCCGAAGTTCCAGAAGCAGGAGGGAGCGAGCTTCAAGAGCTGGGGCTATAAGATTGTTCTGAATACGGCATTCACCCATTATCAGAAAGCCAAGCGGCATATGGAGAACGGCGTCGAATTCGATGACCCCTTGCATATGGAGCAGGTGCTTTCAATAGAGGCGGAGCGAACACCGATTGCAAAAGAGATCGTGATGGAAGCGATCAAAGAGCTTCCTCACGACTTACGGGGGATTCTCACCATGCATTATCTGGAAGACCTCTCATACAAACAGATAGCCGAGAAGAATAATCTTACGATTCCGGCAATCAAGATGAAACTTTTTAGGGCCCGAGGGGCGTTTAAGAAGGTAGTGGAATCGCAAAACTAATTTTATATTCTTATGGAAAAAACACTTTCAATTTCATCTCATGTGAAGCCCCGGATCATGCGCCGAGTCTATGGAGTATGGACACTCCGCCTTTTGGCGCCAATCGTCTTTTTTGAGCTTCCCGCGCTCGCGATACTTCTCAATCTTTCATTCAAGTATATCTTCTTCCATCAGGTATTCGAGAATATCGCCGTCTCCGTTAATGGATTCGGGAGCTTCGTCAATTATGTGTACTTCGCGTTCATTCACGCTCCTCTCCATACGGAAATAGTCCTCGTTCTCGGCGCGGCCGTTGCATTTCTTCTCGCAAAAGATTTCTCTCGAAGTTTGCGGAACCTCGGCGCATTTATGAG
>JBBUDR010000100.1:0-4837 GCA_038057195.1 Patescibacteria group bacterium | reverse complement strand
ATTTTCTGGGTTCTGGGCCGGTGCTTTTTCAGAAGCTTAATCGTCAGAATCCCATTTTTAATCGATGCTTCGCACTTATCTTCGTCGATTTCCTCGGGGAGAATGATTGAGCGGGAGAAGCTTCCCCAGTACAGCTCGCGGTAGTAGTAATTATCTTCGGTGATCTCGTCACTCTGCGTTCGTGCTCCCTTAATTGTAATCATGTCATGCGTGAGAGTGATGTCCAAGTCCTTTGGGTCCGTGCCGGCAACAGCCGATTGAATGACGATATTATCGCCTTTATCAAAGATATCGACGGTGAGCTGCCCTTCCGTCTGCGGGAGAGACCAATCCTTTTTTTCTTTTCGCGAAGTGACGTTTGAGCGCGACGCGGCGGCGGAAATTTCGTATTGTGGCCCTTCCTCTTCTTCCGGTTCCGACCGAACATCAACGACCTCCCGCGGGGCCTGACTGGTTCCGGTAAGCTTTTCAAAAAAAGATGCCATGAGAGATTATAATGTTACATTCGTGAAGTTGACGTTTTTCTTCTTTAGTCGGCTGAACTCGCGGAAGACCATGAGCGCGATAATGAAGAGGAATAGCACGACATATGCAAGTCCTTCGCCGACTCCTTCCTTTACAATAATAAGATAATTAAACGCTGTATGCAAGATTGTTGCCATCAACAGACCGCTGATAATAATGAGCTTTTTGAAGCGCGGAGCGAGGAGTCCTTTTGCGAGGAAAAATCCGAGGACTCCCGAGGAGAGGACATGAAGGAGGTTCGCCCCGAGGAAGCGCCCAGCGACGAGCTCGAGCCCTTTGTAAAACTCCGCGTTGAATATAGGAAACGCGAAGAGCGCGTTTTCAATCGCCGCGAATCCCATCGCGGCACTCATCATGTAGATCATCGCGTCAATCGGCTCATCAAAGTCGGGACGTATTTCTATCAGGTATCGCACGACGAAATATTTCGCGTACTCCTCGGTGAGCGCGATGAAAAAAAGAAATCCGAGCGCGTACTCCCCCGACGAAATCGAAGAGACACCTGTGGCTTTCATGGCGAGAAACTGGATGAGCGCCGCGGGGATGGCGATGATGATGCCTCCAATGAATGTCGCTATGATGAGGCGCTTCGGCTCGGGGTGTTCGTCTTCTCGGAGATAAAACAGAAGCCAGACGATTGGCGGAAGGAACGTCAGGAAGAAAAATGAGATATTATGGCCGATGAGGGCGGCTACGGATTCATTCATATCTTAGGCCAGTCTTCTATTATAAGAAGTTTTTTATTCGGTATCGGCAATGTACCGTATATCTCCTCGGTTATAAAGGGCATGAATGGGTGCAGCATTCGAAGAATCCTATCCAATGCATAGCTCAAAACCGCCTGTGTTTCCTTTGTATCGTTCTTTTTCGCGTATTCAATATAGTGATCGGCAAAATCATGCCACACAAAATCATAGAGCCCATGCAATGCCTGCCCGAAATTATATTCATCAATTTCTTTCGTTAAGAATAGTGTGGTTTTCTCGAGATTTGCGAGAAATCGCCCACTTTCCTCGTCTGCATTGACAGTGCCTATATCTTTCGGGATCTCGCGCATATTCGTCTTTGACATCACGAAGCGCGCGATATTCCAGAGCTTGTTCGCAAACTTCTTTCCGGCGACGACATGCTCTTCCGCCCAGTGGATGTCCTGCGTGCCCATCGCCTGCCAGATAAGTCCGAAGCGCGTCGCATCCGATCCGTATTTTTCAATGAGAGTCATCGGGTCGATGCCGGTGCCAAGCGATTTCGACATCCGCTTTCCGTCTTTCGTCAGAATCGTCGCGTGAATAATGACATCGGAAAACGGTTTTTCTCCCGTGAACTCCAGTCCGGAAAAAATCATCCGTCCCACCCAGAGGTTGATGATATCCCGCGCGGTTGAGAGAACTTGTGTCGGGTAATATATTTCCATATCTTTTGTCTTCTCCGGCCACCCGAGTGTTGCAAGCGGCCAGAGCGCCGATGAGAACCAGGTGTCTAAAACATCTTCTTCGCCTTCCAGTGGGATTTTGTGACCCCACCAGATTTGCCGCGAGATGTTCCAATCGCGGGTATTTTTCAGCCAATTGAAATATACCTTCTCCCAGCTCTCGGGATGAAACGAAACTGCTCCGCTCTCAACCGCATCAGTCGCTTTTTCCGCGAGCTCTTTCATTCTCAAAAACCACTGCATGCTCGGCAATGGCTCGATTACTCCCCCGCACCGATAGCAAAGGGCGATATTGTGTGTCATGTCTTCCGTCTTTTCTATCAGATTTTTTTCCGCGAGCTCTCCGACGATTTTTTCCCTGCAATCCTTTATCTTCATTCCCGCGCAGATTCCCGCTTCGTCGGTCATTTTTCCGAGTTGGCCAATGACCTTATATATAGGAAGATTGTTCCGCTCGCCGATCCGCGCGTCCAAAAGATCGTGAGCCGGAGTCACTTTAACCGCTCCCGTTCCGAATACCGTGTCTATTTCATTGTCGGCGATGATGGGGATTTCTCTCTGTTGAATCGGAAGCATGACGGACTTCCCTATCAAATCCGTATAGCGCGCATCATTCGGGTTCACTGCGACTGCAGAGTCCCCGAGCATCGTTTCCGGCCGCGTGGTTGCCACGACAATATATTCTTGATTCTTTATTCCGGATTCTTGATTCTGAATGAGCGGGTATTTTAAGAAATAAAGCTTCCCGTGCTCTTCCTTATATTCAATCTCCAAATCGGAGATGCTCGTCTGGCAGTGCGTGCACCAGTTGATGACTTTTTCCGCCTTATACAAAATACCTTTCTCATGGTAATGGAGAAACGCATTGCGGACCGCTTTCTGATACTTCTCGTCCATCGTGAAGCGCGTGCGCGACCAGTCCATCGAAGCGCCGAGCTTTTTGAACTGATTAAGAATGATGCCTCCGTACTTCTCCTTCCACTCCCAGACCTTTTCAAGGAACTTCTCGCGTCCCAAATCGTGCCGGATGATTCCCTGCTTCTTCAGGTCCTTCTCGACAACATTCTGCGTTGCGATGCCCGCATGGTCGGTTCCCGGAATCCAGAGCGTTTTATATCCTTCCATTCTTTTTTTACGGATGAGGATATCTTGGATGACGGCGTTTAGCGCATGGCCCATATGTAGGGAGCCCGTCACATTTGGAGGCGGGACGGCGATTGCGAATGATTTTTTCCTGTTTTCTTTTTGGCTGTCCGAAGGCGGAGGAAGCGAGTCGGGATTGAAAAAACCGGACTCTTCCCAGATTCTATAAATCTTTTCTTCCGTCTCTTTCGGATTGTACGCCGTCGGCATCTCGCTCATAGTGTAGGCCCTTTCAGTATCGCATAAAAATACTTAATCAGAAATCTTAGCGTTTCCTCTTGCTGTAATCATTTTTGCCGGCGTCGGCTTCTTTTTGAAATACGAAGCGACAGCAATCATCAGGGCGTTATCTCCGGTGAGGGATATTTTTGGAAGGAGAAGCTTCACTCTGCGAGGGAGCGCATCTTGAAGGGTTTTCCGAAGAAGCGCATTTGCGGCGACTCCTCCGCCGAGTGCCAGAATTTTTGCCTTATGGGCTTTGAGGGCTCGCATCGTTTTTGCCGTCAGCACATCAACGACCGCCTGCTGAAAGCTCGCTGCCACATCCCGTTTTTTATATGACGTATGATCTCGAAGATAATAGAGAACTGCCGTCTTCAATCCCGAAAAGCTGAAGTCGTAGCTATTTTTTTTTATCATCGGCCTGGGGAACGGAATCGCCGAAGCGTCTCCGCTGTCTGCAAGCTTTGAAATAGCGGGACCTCCCGGATACCCGAGGTTCAGCATCTTTGCGACCTTATCAAACGCTTCTCCTGCGGCATCATCGATTGTCTCTCCGATAATTGTGTACTTTCCGATGTTTTTCATAAGCACGATTTCGGTGTGCCCTCCGCTGACAAGAAGCGCTACAATCGGAAATCTTATCTTTTCAATCGAGAATTTCTTCGCGTTCTTCCCATCTTCCTTTATAAGAGCGGTGAATATATGCCCTTCCATGTGATTCATTGGGACGATTGGAATATTCCAGAGATAGGAGAGAGCTTTTGCAAAATTGATCCCAACCCAGAGAGCAGGCTCCAATCCCGGGCCATGCGTCACCGCAATCCGGTCGATTAAGGGAACTTCAAGCGGGAAAACTTCTTTCATTCGCTTCAGCAGCTCCTGCTCTCGCGAGAGGATGTTGCGGAGTGTCGAGTCTTCTTTTTTTAAAGCATGGCGTTTCTTTTTAAAAAGCTTCGCCTGTTTTAACGCGGTCATCAAAATCGGGACGAGGCTTTTCTGGTGCTCGCGCTCCGCAAGATTCGGGACCACTCCCCCGAACTCCTTATGAATCGCGACTTGGGAAGAGACGATATTTGAAAGGATTGTGAACTTCGGACTTTTTATTTTTCCTTTTGATTCTATGATTGAGATTGCAGTTTCGTCGCAACTCGTCTCGATTGCGAGTATTTTCATCAGTGTAATGTACCGTTTTTATTGATTTTTTTCAATTATTCTGGTATTTTAACATATGTTCAGACTGTATGGTCCCATCGTCTAGCCTGGTCAGGACGCCAGGTTTTCATCCTGGTAACGCGGGTTCAAATCCCGCTGGGACTGCTGTATTTTGTACTATCGCAGTTCAATAAGGAGCATACGCAAAATATTATTCTTGAAAATACTAATGGGCAAAAAGATTGATTATCTTTTTGCGGGATTCTACAAAAAATTTGAGTTTAAAGTGGGCGCATAGCTCATTTGGTAGAGCGACTCTTTGACGTAGAGTAGGCGCCAGGTTCGAATCCTGGTGCGCCCACT
>JBBUDR010000099.1:0-1266 GCA_038057195.1 Patescibacteria group bacterium | reverse complement strand
ACCTCCTCTCAACAACGACTGCGGCAACATTCAATGTCACCGATAACGCAACCTTAGGAGACGCGATTACCGATGTACTCACCTTAAACGCAGGCACCATCTACTTGAACAATAGCTCGACAAGCACGATTCCAAACATGAGGAACAACGCGTACTCCATCAGCACCTCAAGCGCAACATCCACCAATGGCGTCCCCATCATCACCATCTCAACCCTCTCGTCTCAAGGCGGACTCGTCGGCATCGGAGGAACATCATCCCCATCGCAGGCATTATCGGTTCAGGGGAATATCCTCGGTTCAGGCACTCTCACCACCACGGGATCAGGCATAAACTCACTCATGGGAACTCTCACCGTCTCGGGAACAACCACTCTCAATGCCGCAATCGTCTTCGGCTCCCTCACCGGAGACCCCGGCACGGCAACAAACGGCACCATCTACTACTCAACGGCGGATAACGCATTTCGGTCATATACCAACAACACCTGGGGCATCCTCGCGGGAGGAGGATTCTCAAAAGATTCCATCACGCGCCTCATCACCCTCACATCACTCGGAGACAGAGTCTCTATCGGAACAACCAGTCCCGCAGGCATGTCGCAGGTTACCATCGAAGCAACCACGACAACCTCGATACCCCTCTCCTTACGAGCCACGAGCTCACAGTCGGCAAATCTCTTCCAGATACTTACCGCATCCAATGCTCAACTCCTCACGGTAAACGCGCAAGGATTTTTGGGACTCGGAACAAATACCCCAAGTACACTCCTCTCGGTACAGGGGAATATCCTCGTATCAGGAAATATTTCATCCGCGAACATCACCGCAACGGGAACGATTACGACTCCAGTCATCCTCGTGAATGGAAGCACCTCAACAATCACGAACCTCGTTACCGTCAATGCAACATCAACGAACGCAACGACCACCTATCTTGCAGTCACAAACACCGCGTCCATATCACAGCTCACCGTCTCAAACAACACCTCAATCGGAGGAACACTCTCGCTCACGGGACTCGCAACGCTCACCGGAGGCATCCTCGTAAACAATGGAACAAGCACGATCACCAATCTTGTGACGGTCAATGCAACATCAACGAACGCGACGACCACCTACCTCTCCGTGGGAACGCTCGCCTCAACATCCCAGCTCACCGTCTCAAACAACACCTCAATCGGAGGAACGCTCTCGCTCACGGGACTTTCAACACTCACTGGAGGAATCCTTGTAAACAACGCAACCTCAACAATCACCAATCTCG
>JBBUDR010000098.1:0-3369 GCA_038057195.1 Patescibacteria group bacterium | reverse complement strand
TTATTGAAAAGGCGGATTTGGTGACGGAGATGAGAGACGTGAAGCATCCATTCGAGAAGGGCATAAAGGGAAAGCGAGGTTTGGAATATTAAACATATTTTCTGTGTTCCGTGATATACTTTTTACATGGCGCGCTCGCAGATTTTCTTATATGCCTGCATAAGCTTTCTTTTTGGAGTTCTTATTGCTTCATTCATTGAACTGAAAACGCCGATGCTCATCGGCGCTTTTGTTTTTTCTCTCGTCGTTTTTCTTATCGGTATGCTGAAGAAATCAGACGCACTTATTTTTTCAAGCATATTTCTTCTCATCTCGCTTTTTGGCGCATTCTGGTTTCTCAAGAATGCGCATCAGATTCCGATAGAGGCATATTCCCGTTTTAATGGAGCGTATGTAACATTGAGTGGATATATTGCCGACGAGCCGGATGTGAGAAATGTTCAAAAACTTGTTATTCAGGGGAAAGAAATTTCCATAAACGGAGAGAATGTGCCGTTTTCGTACAAAGTTCTCGTTCAAACGCGTCCCTACCCAGCGTATATATTCGGCGATTCCGTCTCAATTTCAGGAACAATTCAATCTCCGGAATACATAAAAGATTTTGATTATCCTTCGTTTCTCGCAAAAGACGGCATATATTTTCTCATATACAATCCTCGCATCTCGATACTCGCGCATGAAGAAAAATCTTTCACGGTGCAGCTTGAAAAAAAGCTTTTCTCGATAAAACATGCGTTTGTAAAAAGCATAGAAGAAATTCTTCCCGAGCCGCACGCCTCGTTTCTTGTCGGGCTGTTGCTCGGCGACAGGAGAAGCATTCCAAAAGATTTTATCGAAGACTTACAAAAGACGGGCACGACTCACATTATCGCGCTTTCCGGATTCAACATCACGATTATCGCCGACAACTTCTTTCGTCTTTTGCAGGCGCTGGCGGTTCCATTCGCCGGGGCATTTTGGATTTCACTATTCGCGATCGGCCTCTTCGTCGTTATGGTCGGCGCTCATGCTTCGATTGTCCGCGCCGCCATTATGGGGATACTTGTTTTGATTGCGAGAAGGCATTCTCGTCTTTATGATGTCCGTCTGGCGCTTCTCTTTGCGGCCGCGGTCATGGTCTTCTTACATCCGTATATATTGCGTTTCGATGTCAGCTTTCAACTTTCTTTTTTAGCGACTCTCGGGATGGTGTTCATCGCTCCCAAGCTCGGATATTTTTTTCAATGGGTGCGGATCGGATTGATCCGCGAGACTCTTGTTGCGACTCTTTCGGCGGAGCTTGCCGTCCTGCCGCTTCTTATTTTTTATTTCGGCGGGGTTTCAATGATCTCTCCATTGGCAAATCTTCTCGTTTTAGCGCTTATCCCTTTTACAATGCTCTCGGGGTTTCTCGCGAGCATCGGCGGGCTTATCGCGCATATATTCGGCATATTCTTTGGGCTTATCGCATGGGTACCGCTTCAATATGAGATTTCCGTCATATCATTTTTTGCGAAGTTTCCGTTTTCATTTTATGAGTTTTCGGTAATTTCTCTATTTCTGTTTGTTCCATTGTATGTCTTTATTCTCTGGCGCATTCTGACATATATTCCATATCATCATGAACGAAACAATTAAAAAATATAGAGGGCACTTCAGTATCCTTATTCTTTTTTTGACCGCGTGCGTCGTGTGGTACCTTGTTTTTTATTATGAAGCGCGAGCGGGGAAGATGATCGTACATATATTCGATGTCGGGCAGGGAGATGGGATTTTCATTGAAGCTCCGGATGGAAACATTATTCTCATAGACGGCGGACCCGACAAGACTATACTCTCAAAAATCGGTCAAACGCTTCTTCCGTGGAATCGAACAATTGACCTTGCAATTCTCACGCACCCCCATGCCGACCATCTTGACGGGCTTTTTGAGGTTTTGAAGCGCTACGACATTAAAATGGTTCTCGAGGCAGGAGTTCCATATTCGACTCCCGAATATCAGGAATGGCATGATCTTTTGGAAACAAGGCATATTCCCGTCGTTATCGCGCGTTCCGGACAGAAAATCATCATCGGAGATGCCAAGTACGATGTCTTTGCGCCATTCGAGAATTATCAAAATAAAAGCCCGAAAAATATCCATGATTCGATGGTCACGGGAAAGCTTTCATTCGCCTCAAGCTCCGTCTTATTCATGGGAGACGCGGAAAAGAAGCTGGAGTATAGGCTGATAGCGAACGGGTTCGATCTTCAGTCGGATATTCTGAAGGTCGGCCATCATGGCTCAAAGACATCAACATCTCCTGATTTTGTAGCGCGTGTATCACCTTTTTACGCGGTTATCTCGCTTGGCAGAAAAAACAAGTACGGCCATCCCCATCAAACGACTCTCGATACATTGAAGAATGCCGGAGTATCAATCTTAAGGACCGATGAGGACGGAGATATTACGCTGGTCAGCGACGGGCAGAAATTTGAAAAACAGTGATTTTTACTTGTCTTCTTCTTTTGTTTTTTGTAGACTGATGATTGTCTATACATAACGATATTTTAGAAAAAACTATGGAACATCCCAAAAAAGAACGTTCGCTCGTTATCGTAAAGCCGGATGGAGTTCAGCGAAGCTTGATAGGGGAGATTATTAAGCGCTATGAGCAAGCTGGCCTGAAGCTCGTCGGCATCAAGATGGCCGTGCCCACGGCGGATATGATTGAGAAGCATTATACCGTTGACCCAAACTGGCGCACCGTCACCGGCCAGAAGACGATTGAATCCTACAAAAAGAAAGGAAAAACTCCGCCGTCTGAAGACCCCCTCAAAATCACCGAGATTATTTTGAATAATCTCAAAAAATATATGACCTCGGGACCCGTCGTCGCGATGGTATGGGAGGGCGGGCATGCGTGTGGGATTATCCGAAAAATCACCGGAGGCACGGAACCTCTCACCTCGGATGTCGGTACGATTCGCGGGGATTATACGATTGACTCGTATGAAATGTCCGACAAAGATGGACGTGCTGCGCGAAATCTCATTCACGCATCCGGGAATCCCGAAGAGTCAGGGAAGGAGATTGAGCTTTGGTTCAACAAAAATGAGCTCATCAACTACCGCCTTATTCAGGACGCCATTCTCTATGATGTAAACTTGGATGGGATATTGGAGTAAAGGGCGTGCGCCCTTTGTTTCTGGTTCACTCGGTCGACGTAAGTACTGTGCTTTCATAAGGAATCTTCGGAATGAATGCTGCACAGTATTAATAATCCAGTATTCATTCCGGCGCCGCGCTTAACGGACGATTGCGCGGCGTGATTTCGAAAAATCAAGTGATTGTACTCGCTTCGCCCAGTAGAATCACGAAGTAGCTCTACTGGGCTTCGCTTCATACAA
>JBBUDR010000097.1:0-3651 GCA_038057195.1 Patescibacteria group bacterium | reverse complement strand
TATCCCGATTAAAAATATTTGTTTGGTCGCTCATCGGCCTCTCCGTCATCGGCATCGCAGTTTTTTATTTTACGGTCATACGAAACGCCTCAAGCTACGAATTTATCGCCGTTGAACGGCGCGATGTGACGCAGGAGGTAACGGTGACAGGCGCCATAAAGTCTGCTTCTGCGGTTGATTTGGAGTTTTTGACAAGCGGAAGAATCGTCTCAATTCCGGTCAAAGTAGGGGATACGGTAAAAGCGGGGCAGTTCTTAATCGCTTTAGATGGAAGAGACGCAAATCTGCAGGTTCAGAAGGCCGAAGCGGCGCTTGCCGGCGCGGAGGCAAAGCTCCGACAATTAAAAGCGGGAGCGACTTCGGAGACGATCAACGAGCTGGAGAATAACCTCAAAAACACGCAGGCATCCGCCGATGCAAGCATATCAAAAAAATACGCACTCGCGCTGGACTACATGGATTCCGCAGTCACGAAAGCCGATAAGATCATGACGTCCATGGAAAGCGATCTTTTTTCGAATAAGAACACGGTGCGGACAGATTTCACGCTTTCCTCATCCCAAGTCATCAATGATGTCCAGACAAAGAAGACATTCGCAAACGACGCCGTCCAGCAGATTCGAATTTTCCGCGACAACGCGGCGATTTCGGGAGTAGACCAGGGAGTTATCGACTCCTCGCTCGCAGGGATTCCAACACAGCTTGAAAAAATCCGCACGCTTGCCGTCTCCGCCACCGACCTTATCACTTCGATGACGCCCAATCAGAGCATTTCACAGACGACCATCAATACGTACTTCACAAATATCACCGCGAACCGCTCCGATTTTGACTCCGGCATCGCGAATCTCCGGCAGATCGCGCAGGATATCGCAAACCAGAAAGCGGCGAACCAAAAGCTGGTTCAGGATGCAATCGATGCGCTGAATGTGAAGAAGGAGCCGCCACGGCAAGTCGACATTGATGTTTTGGAAGCGGATGTAAAAGCAAAGCAGGCGGACCTTGGTTCTTTTATGAAGCAGAGAAGCGATACCGCGCTCGTCTCCCCGATGGACGCAATCGTCACGAACATTCCATTTGATATCGGAGAGATCGCCCGAATCAATTCAACCGCCATCTCCCTCATCAGCCCGCACGCACTCGAAATTGAAGCGAATGTCCCAGAAATCGACATCTCAAAGCTCGCTTTGGGCAATGTCGTCCAGATCACCATCGACGCGTTCCAGAATGAAAACTGGACCGGAAAAGTCACGCACATCGATCCGGCGCAGACAATCGTCGACGGAGTCGCAAACTACAAGATTAAAGTCGCCTTTGATAAGGACGATCCGCGCCTGAAAAGCGGCCTCACCGCGAACCTCAATATCGAGACCTTGAAAAAAATCGGAGTCATCGCAATCCCGCAATACGGAGTCAGTCAGCGAGACAATGGCGCGTTCGTAAAAATCAAGGAGAACAGGCAGGTCGTTGATAGAAAAGTCCAGCTTGGGATTAGCGGTTTTGATGGATACATCGAGATCATCTCCGGCTTGGAAGTCGGGCAGAACATCGTCAATCAAGGATTGAAACAGCAATGATTGAAGTTGAAAGCTTGGAAAAAATCTTTATAGATGAGGGAGAACAAACGCCTGCTTTGCGAGGCGTTTCTTTCTCTATTACAGAAGGGGAGTTCGTCGCGATTATGGGCCCATCCGGCTCCGGAAAATCAACCCTGATGCATATTTTAAGTTTTCTCGACAGGCCGACTGGCGGACACTATCGGTTTTTAAAACAGAATATCCTAGATCTCTCCGACGAAGAGCTCGCGAAGATACGGAACAAAAGCATGGGATTCGTCTTTCAAATGTTCAACCTTCTTCCATACGCGAGCGTCTACGAAAATGTTGAGCTTCCGCTGGTATATTCCGACATACCAAAAGAATTGCGGAATGAAAAAATTATGAAAGCCATCGAGTCGGTCGGACTTTCACATCGCGTGAGCCAGCAGGCGGGAAAATTATCAGGAGGGGAAAAGCAGAGAGTCGCGATCGCGCGAGCGCTCATCAACGACCCCGCGGTCATTTTCGCGGACGAGCCGACGGGTAATCTCGATTCAAAATCCGGCGCCCAGGTCATGGAAATCCTCAGCGATTTAAATGAAGCCGGTCGGACGATTATCCTCGTGACTCATGAGACCTACACTTCGCAATATGCCCGTCGCATCATCAGAATCCGCGACGGAAAAATTGAAAGCGATGCTCTCTTAAACAAGGAAGAGTACCGCCGAAGCGCGAAAGATTTTATAAAGTAATGAAAACAGCCGACGCGATACAATCAGCGCTCAAGGGATTGAAGCACAATATCATGCGCTCGATCTTGACCATGCTCGGAATCGTCATTGGCATCGGCTCGGTCATCCTTTTGATGTCTATCGGCGCGTCCGCGCAGAAGCTCATCCTCGATCAAGTGCAGAGCACCGGCTCAAACCTCGTCTTTATTATTCCGGGCGGAACAAATGGGAGTAGATTCGCCGCTCCGGCATCAACACAAGGAATCATCATTAAGACTCTTGTGAAGCAAGATGTTGATTCATTGCGGCGTGAGCCGACAATCGTCCGCGTCTCCCCGGAAGTTCGGGGACAGGCGCGGGTCGTATACGAAAACAACGACATATCAACGACATATCTCGGAACAACCGAAGAATACTCGATTATCCGAAGTTTTAACGTAGAACATGGCCAATTCTTCACGAAAAGTGATGTTGATTCATACAATAAAGTCGCAATCCTGGGCTCGGAAATCGCGGTGAAGCTTTTTGACCAGGTAAGCCCGATTGGAAAGAGCATCCGGTTAAAAAATAATTCTTTCCGCGTCGTCGGCGTCCTCGAGAAAAAGGGGATTGGACCGTTCGGCGTTGATCAGGACAATCTCGTTGTGGTGCCTTTGTCCGTCGCGCAAAAAAATCTCTTAGGAATTGATTTTTACAATTCCATCACATTGCAGGCAAATGACTCCTATAATATAGAATTCACAAAAGAACGCATCATTTCGGTATTGCGCCAAAACCACCGCACCAACGATCCCGATAAAGACGACTTCACCATCCGGACGCAGGAAGACGCTCTCGCGATTCTCGGAAATATCACCGATATCTTAAAGCTCTTCCTTACCGCAATCGCGTTTATCTCCCTCATTGTCGGCGGCATCGGCATCATGAACATCATGCTTGTCTCCGTCGTCGAACGCACAAAAGAAATCGGGCTTCGAAAGGCTGTCGGAGCGACAAACAATGACATTTTGAAGCAGTTCTTGTTTGAGGCGATCATCCTCACAAGCTTGGGCGGCCTCATTGGAATATTCTTCGGCACCCTATTTACCGCTCTCGTGTATTTCATTCTGAAGAGCACATTGGCGACTGGCTGGGTCTTCCAGCTTCCTCCATCGGCAATCGTCCTTGCCGTCAGCGTCGCCGTTCTCACGGGAATCGTCTTTGGGGTCTATCCCGCCCGCCAAGCAGCGAAGAAAAACCCGATTGAAGCCCTCCGATACGAGTAATTTTTCTCTTTTCTCCTCATTGCGTTTTCATTCGAATTCAACTAAAATCTGAAGAGTTATTTGGGCCTATAGCATAATGGTAGTGCAAGCGAATGGCATTCGCTTGGTGCGAGTTCG
>JBBUDR010000096.1:0-2485 GCA_038057195.1 Patescibacteria group bacterium | reverse complement strand
GTCCTTTCCGCTCCGGTTCAAGGCGAGGCGGGCGGAAGGGGGGTTTGGGGGGAATCCTTCGACAAGCTCAGGACAGGTTTCCGCCCGCCGAGCCAAGCCAGTTCCGTTCGGATATTTTCAAACAGACACCACCAGAAAAGAAATGAAGTCATTGACTCGCCCGCTATACGTCTCATGGGAAAGTAGCATTCAAATGACTCGAAAAATCTGATACACTAAGCATATGGAAAAAGTGATTGATCTGAAAAACTCGCAGGAACAGGACGAACCGAAAGAAAATCGGTCCGACTCCCTTTTGGAGTGGCGCGCGCATGAGTACCAGAAGCGCGACCGTTCAAAATCATGGTTCCTCGCAATCGGCATCGTCGGCGGAGGAGCGAGTATTTTTTCCTTCATCATCGGAAATTATATTTTCGCATTTCTCATACTGCTCGTTATCGCAGTCATCTTTATGTATGAAGTGAAAGATCCGAAAGAATACGAGTACGAGATAACGCGACGGGGAATCCGTATCCAGAACCGCCTCTTTGATTTTCCGAATTTGAAGTCGTTTTGGATATTCGAGCATGAGACCGGCGAGAATGAGCTAAGCTTGGAAAGCAAAAAAGCGCTCGTCCCGCATGTGAAAGCGAATCTCGGCGACACAGACCCGGAGTCCGTGCGAGCCGTCCTCAAGCGATTCATTCCCGAGGCGCACCAGGAGGAGTCGCTCACCGACATCCTTGCCCGCCGATTTGGTTTATAAAGGGTGTGAAGCCTTTTGTTCCGCCGTCGCTCGGACAATCCCGCTTACAGCTGGATTACTCCTCGCTAGGCATCATAAATATGGATATTCGAATTATTACCGAAGCAATCGCTAAAAAAGCATTGGAAGAAATAGCCAAGCATCAATTTGGCGATATGGTAAAAGCTGTTGTCGATATACAGCGGAACATCATGGCAATCGGCGGAGAGCTTCACGCGGATGAAGAGGCGATTCTTCTCGAGAATGGTTCAAAACAGACCGATCTTTGGGGAATCAATCTGTATATCGATAAGCCGGGAGAAGAATGGATTGAGTTTAATTCAATGATCAATATCCGGCCATCGCAAAATAACCGCTCCAGAAGCGTTGAAAATCAAGATACCCAAAAAAAAATCAAAGCTATCATTGCTTCGCTCATCATTCTCTAGCTGTATATGCAACCTCATCATAAAAACCTCGCTCGAGGAGGATGGTTCCAGCTTTCTCTTTCCGAGCAATTAGGAAATATCGGAAGCGACATTAGCCGCGCCATTCTATGGCAAAAAAAAGATGAAATGATATTCAATCGGTCAATTGATCGTTCGCTTGAGCTTTTAGATCTCACCATCAGCGACGCTCGCTGGCGCGGACGATTAAAAGAGCTTGTCAGGGCGCGGGAGATGCTCTGCGATGCGGTTTCGGGCGGGCATGAGTATGGAAGCACACTCGAAGAGCTTGAGCGGTATTTCTTTCATTTTGCGGTTCTGGCCCGTTCTTAAATCCTTGCCCGCCGATTTGGATTATAAACGCCTTGACAATAAGTTAATCTAAAGATAATCTTTCAATATGAAACATATTATTGGATTAAAAGAACTTCGTGAACATATGGAAACATATGTTGATAAAGTAAAAAGCGGAAGTACATTTATCGTTGTTCGACGTTCTTCACCGATTTTTAAAATTTCTCCGGCAATTGATGAATCGGAACTGTGGGAACGTGTAGTAGATTTTACAAAAATTCAAAAAGGCGGCGTTCAACTAGAAAAAATCTTAGCACGTCTTTGATATGGATAAAATTAAAAAGGCGCTCCAGCGGTTAACTAAAAAAGAACAAAAAATAATTAAAAAAATCTTACACCTACTGAAATCCGGTACATATGTCGGGCTTGATATTAAAAAATTAAAAGGAAGAGAAGATATTTTTAGAGTGCGGAAAAACGACTTTAGAATTATATATCGAGTGGACCACAAGGGGTCTATTTTTATTTTGACAATTGAGCGCAGAAATGAGAAAACATATAAGAAGTTCTAACGCGCCCTCGTCGTTCAACTCCGACGCCTATGGGTCGAAGCCCCGACATCAGAATGATCATCTGGTCTTTCAAACGGAAAAAGATTAAAAAGAAAAGATTATATCGAAAGAATAATAAAAGATGGTTATCTTAAAATGACAGTTTAAAAATACGCCCTCGTCGTTCAATGGATAGGACATGAGCTTGCGGAGCTTAAAATAGGGGTTCGATCCCTCTCGAGGGCACTATAATACAATAAGAAGCGCGCAAACTGCTTTGCGCGCGGGAGGGATTGAAGACCGCAGCGATGTTTTGCGAAGAGGGGCTTCGCAAAACCGCGAGGAGCGGCCTGCGACCGAAGAGGCGGAAGCCGATGAGAGTTGTAGGCGATCCCCTCTCGCGGGCACCAAAACCGCATCAGACAGCACTGCGAGCAAAGCGAGCGCAAAATACATTTAAGAAACCCCCC
>JBBUDR010000095.1:0-2507 GCA_038057195.1 Patescibacteria group bacterium | reverse complement strand
TCCTTCCGTTCTCATTCGCAAACCGCATTGATTTCAACATCATCGGGACTGTGAACGGGCTCGCCCTCTTCTACGGATTTCTGCTCGTTGTCGTGTCCGGGTTTCTCGTGACAATGAGGAATATGATGGACTCGATGCCTCAATGGATGAGAGTCGGGCTCTGGGGAAGCGCGGTTCTTTTTCTTCTCAATCTTATCGTCGTCAACTTCTTTAACGCGTGGCTTTCAATCTTTGTCTCATTCCTCGTGATTCTCTGGATATATGTTCGGGAGTCAATGAAGGAGGAAGACAGGCAGAAAACGTTCAAGAATTTTTATTTCTACCTCATTGCGGGCGGGCTCGGGCTCTCGCTTCTCTTTATGTTTATTCGCACTCCATTGTTTCCGTCGGTTCAATTTTCTGCCGAAGTCTCTCCAAGCCTTCTTGCGACCGTCAACATCGGCTTCAAAACTCTCTCGCAGAACACCGCGAATCTTTTTGTCGGCTCCGGTCCCGGCACATTCGCCTATGATTACAGCCTGTTTAAGGACCCTGCGATTAATCAGACAGTCGTCTGGGGGGTCCGCTTCGGGCAAGGATACTCATTCATATCAACAGTTCTCTCGACTCTCGGCTTTCTCGGCATCCTCTCGCTCTTGGCGCTCGTCGGTGTTTCCTTGATAACGATTTTTCGGAATGTCGCGCGCCATGAGAGCAAGCATACTCTTGTTTCGGGTCTCGTCGCGGGGTGCGCGTTTCTTCTCCTTGGATGGTTTATATATCCTGAAAACTTTACGCTCTCGCTCCTTACATTCATAGTTCTCGGCATTCTGATGTCGATTCTTCATCGGGATGACGCGCCGATATGGGGGATTAGGGATCACTCTCTGTCGTTTCGGACGCCGTGGATGACGTTTGGATTTTCTCTCGTCACAGTTTTTCTTATCGCGCTCTCGGTTGCTGGGATATATGTTGAAGCGAAGCGGTATGTCGCCGCTTCCAGATTTCAGAACGCGGTGACGGCTCTTCAGCAGACGGGAAACGTGGATAACGCGATTCAGGGAATAGGATCATCCGCATCTCTTGATCCGGTGAATGACCAGTACCAGCGCTTTTTGGCGCAGGCGTATCTTTTAAAGACCCAGAACATCATCTCGGCAAGCTTGCAAAAAGTCCCGTCGCAGGAGACCCAAGTCGATTTTCGGAACGCGGTCAATTCCGCAGTTGGCGCGATGCAGGCGGCAATTCAGCTGAACAAGATCGAATCATTTAATTGGAGAACCGCCGGATCGATCTATGAGACGCTTATCCCGCTTGTTCCGGGAGCCGACCAATCGGCGATCAATGCGTATACGGAAGCCTCGTCTCTCGATCCGTCGAATCCGACCAGCTATGTTGATTTAGGAAGGACTCATATGATCATTTCAGATACCGCTCAAGGGCTATTGAATCAGCGAAATGCGACCGCGGAACAGGTCAAGCAATACTCGGCGATACGGACATCCAGTCTGAATGATGCGGCGCAGTTTCTTCAGCGCGCAACGCAACTGAAGCCGGATTTTGCGGCGTCTCAATTTCTCTTGGCGCAGGTGGCGCTTCGAGCGGGCAATATAGATCTTGCGATCGCAAGCACGGAAAGCGCCAGTATCGCCGCTCCTAATGACATCGGCGTGGCGTTCCAATTGGGACTTCTCTATTACCAGAAGCAGAATTATGATAGGGCGCAAGAAGCATTCCTCCGGGCAGTCGCCTTGAATGATAATTATTCAAATGCGCGTTACTTCCTCGGGCTCATTCTTGACCAGAAGGGCCAGCATGAAGAGGCGATGAGGAACTTCGAAAAAATTCAAGCTCTGAATCCAGACAATCAGGAAGTGAAACACATTCTCCAGAACCTCCGCGCAGGGAAGCCGGCGTTGACGGACATCACTCCTCCTCCCGAAAAGCGGAGCGACACCCCGGTGAAGGATGAGGAAGGAAAGGAAAACACCCCAATCAGCAAGAAGAAGTAAGGTTATAGGCGGCGCCCGGTGCAACAACTTCAACAGCGTTTTTCTTTGAAAAACGCAGAGCGTGTGGGTACTGGGGCAAGATGAAATGTATGACCTTAATATGCAAACACATAATGATAAGCACAGATACTAGTTGAAGTTGTAGCAACCGGGTATGCCCCTTTCGTTCCTAAACCAGAAAATCTCTACCTTGCACTCCGCGGCGCTCATCTTGGGTGCCGCGGGGTTTTTGAGCCGCCTTTTGGGCCTTCTCCGGGACCGTCTCTTGGCGGGGACATTCGGCGCGTCTCGCGAGCTCGATATTTATTATGCTGCGTTTCAGATTCCCGATGTCCTGTACACGATTCTCCTTCTTGGCGCCGGGTCGGTCGCGATTCTCCCGATCTTCACGGAGATCTTCCAGCGGAACCCGAAGCATGCCGAAGAATTCATGAACGCGCTCATCACGTTTTTCTCATTCTCCGCATTCATCGGAATCTGCATCGCGTTTCTTCTCGCTCCCTCCCTCTCTCATGC
>JBBUDR010000094.1:1539-3865 GCA_038057195.1 Patescibacteria group bacterium | reverse complement strand
TTCAAAGACTGTGTTCGTAAAATCGGTTCCGGGATTCACTGAAATCCCACCGCAGTGATATAAGCATATAGAATATGGAATTAAGAATAATGAATGTAGAATAAAGAATTGAGAATATGGAATAATGAAGTGAAGCGTCGCATAGCAGGACTATGCGGCGTTTTGTGTTCATGATACGATTTTCTGCATGGAAGACACGCTTGAACTCCCGATAGAAAAATTTCTCACACTCGCTCCGCGGGTTATTCAACGGCTTCATACGCTCGGCATCAAAACCGTCCGCGAGCTTCTTTATCACTTCCCGCGTCGATACGACGACTATTCAAAAATCCGCCCGATACGAGGATTGGAAAAGGGCGAGATCGTCACGATTTGCGGAATCATAAAAAAAATAGAGGGGCATCACGCGTGGCGGAAACGGATGACCATCATTGAGGCGACGATAGAAGACGAAACCGGCACGATCCCCGCTCTCTGGTTCAATCAGCATTACCTTTTAAAAACATTGAAAGAAGGGCAGACCGTGAATTTTTCAGGGAAGGTCTCTTTGGGAAAGCGCGGGCTCTATATGCTCCAGCCGGAGCACGAGCTTGTCGGAGTCAAAAAAAATCTCCGCCACACGGGACGTCTCGTCCCAATCTATCCCGAGACATACGGCATGACCTCCCGATGGCTCCGGTTCATCATCCAGCAGGCGCTGGAAAAACTTCCCGAGCATATTCCGGACAATCTTCCCATATCAATCCTTGTCTCTGAGAAACTCGTCAGCTTAAAGACGGCGATTCAGAATATTCACTTCCCAAAAACTCCAGAAGAAGCCGCGGAGGCGGAACATCGATTTTCATTTGAAGAGCTCCTCATTCTTCAGCTGATGAAGCATATGTCCATCGCCGAGCTTAAAAAAACCGGCGCGCCGAAATTGGACATACCGCACGAAGAGCTCAACCGCCTCATTGGAAAGCTCCCGTTTGCGCTGACATCCGCTCAAAAAAAATGCCTGCAAGACATTTACGAAGACCTGAAAAAGCGGCATCCGATGAACCGCCTCGTGAATGGAGACGTGGGATCCGGGAAAACGGTCATCGCAGGCCTTGCATCGGCGATGGCGGTGAAAAACGGCTACCAGGTCGCGTTCATGGCCCCGACGGAAATCCTCGCGCGCCAGCATTTTCATACAATACGAGAGATATTCAAAGACGAGGAGTTTTCAATCGGACTCCTCACCTCATCAGAAAAAAGAGTCGCTACCCCATACGGAGAAGCTGATAAGGCCGATATTGTGAAAGGAGCCGCGAGCGGAACCGTTCATATCCTTATCGGAACGCACGCGCTGATTCAAAAGAACATTCAATTCAAGAATCTCGGGCTCGTCGTCATCGACGAACAGCATCGCTTCGGCGTAAAACAGCGCGCAGAGCTTTCAAAGCAGAGAGGCCATGACTCCGTCCCCCACTTCCTCTCCCTTACGGCAACCCCAATCCCCCGTACCCTGACGCTCGCGCTGTATGGAGACCTGAACATCTCCATCCTCGATGAGATGCCAAAGGGCAGGAAGAAAATCATCACAAAAATCGTAAGCCCGGAACGAAGAGACGCGGCGTACGAGTTCGTCCGCAAGGAAATCACGGCGGGGCGACAGGCATTCGTCATCTGCCCGCGCATTGAAATTACGGAAAACAAAGAAGAAACGGGAAAAAAGAAAAAGCAGCTTTCATTGAAACAGTCGGAAATAAAATCGGTTCTGGAGGAGCATGAAAAGCTCTCAAAGAAGATATTCCCTGATCTCACGGTATCCATGCTCCACGGAAAAATGCGCCCAAAAGAAAAAGAGAAAACAATGAACGAGTTTAAAAACGGCACAATTGATATTCTCGTCGCGACATCAGTCATTGAAGTCGGAATAGACATCCCGAACGCGACAATCATGATGATCGAGGGAGCGGAGCGCTTCGGGCTCGCGCAATTGCACCAGTTCCGCGGGCGAGTCGGACGAGGAGCACATCAGTCCTACTGCCTCCTCTTCCCGAGCGATGGATTTATGGAGTGGAGCGAGCGGTTGAAAGCGGTCGCCCTGTCGCAGAACGGATTTGAGCTTGCGGAAAAGGACTTGAAACTCCGAGGCCCGGGAAATATCATCGGCTACGAGCAGTCGGGAATCTCGCTTCCGATATTGAAAGCTCTTTCAAACCCACTCCTTCTCGAGCGCGCCTCAAAAACCGCCGAGAAGATTATCGTGGAAGACCCTGAATTGAAAAAATATCCGCTTTTGAAGAAGCGGACGGCGATAAGCGGATACACGACTCATGGAGAATAATTAGCGATTCTT
>JBBUDR010000094.1:0-1439 GCA_038057195.1 Patescibacteria group bacterium | reverse complement strand
CGCGTCTGCGCTTCAATGCCAGGGAAAGAGCCGAAGATGATGATTGTTATCGGAAGCAGAAACCACTGAAGCACAATCCAAAGATATGAGCGTACCGTGTGCGTTTTTGGCAGCGGCGGGAGGAGCTTTAATGAGATGATTGATGACGAGACGACGCCGAGCATCGCAAGCGTCATCAGCACACGCGTCACGCGCGGAAGATTATAGGAAAGGACGCTCGTATTGAAAATATCTCCGCCGAAGATAATCGGAAGCCAGCCAAACAGAAAGAGGATAAGAGAGTTCGTTCCCCACGACCAAAATCCCTCGAGCTGATTAAATGTAAAATAAAGCTTTTTGCGAATTGTAATTTTTTTATTTTTCACGAATCCAAAAAGAAGATAGGGCACATTTTCCACTCCCCATCCCCATCGCCGCTGCTGCTTATAGACATTCTTCGCGGTTTCCATGGAGGTCCGGCCGACATTCGCGTCCATTGAGACAGGATAGTATAAAGGAACTGTTTTCCACTGTCCGTTATAAAAAAGAAGTGACTGCCAAAAGATACGCGAATCCTCCGAGACGATATTCACATGCCAGAAATCCATCTCCACGAGAGACTTCCACGGCATTGAATGGGATGAAAACGAGGTGAGCCGTTCGGGACGCGCCTGCTGCATCATCTGCCAGAATGTTCCTGAGTAGGCGACGATACGCGAGAGCATCCGAACGCTCCAGATATTATTATTGTAGACAGGAATCGGCTGAAACGCAGAGTGAAGGGGGTCGGAAATAGTAAGATAGTGGTATGCGACAATCGAAAAATACTCCGGATAGACCTGCGTGTCGCTATCCAGAGACGAGACGATGATCCGTTCATACGGAATATGCAACGGATCAATGATCTCCTCCTTCACCCTCCGCGCGGCCCATGTTTCGTTTGATCCCTTCCCAGGGAGCTCTCCGGGAACTCCCTTTGGATGAACTGCCGTAAAAAAACGAAAAAATTTCTTTCCGTATTTTTCTTCCATGCGCCGGGCAACCTCGCGGTCTTCCTCTCCCCCGTTTTCCTCAACTGCAAGAACGAGCATCATCCGCTCGGCAGGAAAACTGGAGTGAAGAATCTTCTCCAGTGATTCATCGAGAACTTTTTCCGGCTCCTTGAATGTCGGAAGGATGATGAGGTGATAGAGCTCTTCCCAGCTTGAAACCCCGAGAGAAGAATCTTTTAGAGAGAGTGTTTTTAATTTTTCCATCCAGGAGACCGCCATATGCTCATTCATCTTCTTGAACGAAGCGTTGAGATGGACGGAAAAAAACAATGTCTTCAAGAGCCAGTAAACATCAAAGGCAATAACGAGTACACTCGTCCAGACGGGCGCGTACCACGAGAAAAACACAAGAAAGAGGATCGTCCCCCAGAGAAGAACTCCGGGAATCGTCTCAAAAAAGCGATAGAG
>JBBUDR010000093.1:0-3942 GCA_038057195.1 Patescibacteria group bacterium | reverse complement strand
ACTCTTGGAAGAGCATGGCGTTGTCAGTTCGATTCTGACCCGCGGCACATGAACATAGAAATCGCCGCTGAAAAGATATTTTCGGTTTTTAACTTTCCTATCTCAAATACGATGCTCACGGCATGGATTGCAATTCTCATCGTCGCCGGCTTTTCGTATCTCGCGACCAGGCGGGCATCTCTCATTCCATCGAAGCTTCAGAATTTTTTTGAGTGGATCATAGAAGAGCTTTTGGGCGTTGTTGACGGCGTGATGGGCGATCGGGTGGTAACGGAGAGGTTCTTTCCCCTAATTGCGACGATTTTCATCTTTGTTCTCTCGACAAACTGGCTCGGGCTTCTTCCGGGCTTCGGGAGCATCGGGTTTTATGAGATCTCCGAGGGCTCGCGACACTTCATCCCCTTTTTCCGCAGTACGAACGCTGACTTGAATACGACGATCGCTCTTGCCGTCATTTCGGTATTTTCAATCCAGATCGCAGGCATTGCCGCTCTTGGATTTTTCGGATATGCGAAAAAATTCATCTCTTTTCGAAGCGTTATGGGTTTTGTTGTCGGGCTTCTTGAGCTTGTTTCCGAGGTGACGAAGCTCATCTCATTTTCATTCCGGCTTTTCGGGAGCGTATTCGCCGGCGAGGTTCTCCTCATTGTTATGGCGTTTCTCGTCCCCTATATCCTCCCCCTGCCGTTCATAGCGCTTGAGGTTTTTATCGGGTTTATTCAGGCATTCGTCTTTTCGCTTCTCACGACCGTATTCATCAAGATGGCGATGACGGCGACGGAAGCTCACTAAACCCCTTCAACATGTAGGCATTTTCCCTTGATTTCGCGAGTAAAACCTGTATACTGGACAGCGGGTAGTGACTGCCCGTTTTTGTTTGTAGAATATAAATTATTGTAACGGATTATCTGGTTGTTTTTCCTCAATCCCGGTCTCACGAGAGACAGACGAATTCACCCGGAACATCTCGCACGCATATCATGGAAGAAGCAAAATTTCTCGGAACGGCATTGGCAATCGGCTTGGGGACGATCGGTCCTGGCATCGGCATCGGCATTCTCGTCGGGAAAGCGATTGAGGCGTTGGGTCGGAACCCCGAAGCATCAAGCAAGATAAACACGACGATGATCTTAGGCATCGCGTTCACGGAAGCGCTCGCGATCTACGCCCTCGTCATCGCGCTCCTCATCTTCTTTAAGTAGGCCCATGGATATTCTCACAAACCTGGGCATCCAGTGGCCCTATTTTCTTTCTCAGCTTGTAAACTTTCTCATCCTTCTCTTTCTTCTGAAGCGTTTTTTGTACGCGCCGCTGATAGGAATGCTCCAGAAGAGGCGCTCTCTCATTGAAAAAGGGATCGCCGACGCGAAGAGCATTGAAGCGGAGAAGAATCATTTTGAAGAGGCGAAAAAAGAAGCCATGAAGATGGCAAAAGCCGAAGCGCGCGCGATGATTGAGCACGCGATGAAAGCCGGCGAGGAGATGAAAGCGCATATCATCAAGGAAGCCGAGGAAAAGGGGCGTGATATCGTTCGCTACGCGGAAGCGCATATGGAAGAAGAGAAGCGTCGGCTTATTCAAGACGTGAAGCAAGAAGTCGGCACGCTGGTTAGTGCGCTTGCGGAAAAAGTTCTAAGGGAGAAAGTCGACGCGCGAAAAGACAGCGAATATACCCACCGGTCATTAACCGGAGTTAAGTAATCACTATGAATGGAAACAAAGCGGAACTCTACGCGCAGGCATGCGTCGTGAGCATCAAGGGAAATCATTCCCGCGTTTCGTCATGCGTACAGCACCTCTTTGAGGTTTTGAAAAAAAAGAAAGAGCTGTATCTTCTTCCGAAGATTGTGCGTATACTCTCTTTGTATTTTTCGGCGAAAAGAAGTCCGCTGATTGCGTCGGCTCATCCGCTGTCTCCTACTGCGAAAGAAGACGCGATAAAATTTTTAAAAAAGCACGCCAAAGGATATGCGTCCGAAGAGATTGATTTTTCTATTGATAAAACTCTCATCGGCGGAGTGAAGATTACATATCATGATTTCCTATTTGACGGGACAATCAAGAGATCTCTTGAAAAATTATATCATACGCAAAAATAATTTATGGAAGACTCAAAACGAATCATAGAAACCCTGCGCCGCGAGATAGAGCATCTTGATGTCGCGCCCGAGGTAAAAAATATAGGGACTATCATTGAATTGAAAGACGGCATTGCGAGGATTTCCGGCCTTTCCCAATGCTTTCTCTCCGAAATGCTTGAGTTTCCGAGCGGGCTTTTTGGCATCGTCTTGAATCTTGAGGAGGATCTCGTCGGCGCTGTGCTTCTCGGTGATTACAGCCATGTGAAAGAGGGCGATATGGTAAAAACAACAGGTCAGATTATGAGCGTTCCGGTCGGAGATGATCTTCTTTCTCGCGTCGTGGATGCGCTCGGCCAGCCAGTTGATGGAAAGGGAGATATACAACTTTCAGAGCGGTACCCGATTGAAAAAATCGCACCGGGCGTCATCACGCGAAAAACCGTCTCTGTTTCTTTGGAGACCGGAGTAAAGGCGATTGACGCAATGATTCCGATCGGCCGCGGACAGCGCGAGCTTATCATCGGCGACCGGCAAACGGGAAAAACTGCGATTGCCATCGATACCATCATCAATCAGAAGGGAAAGGGAGTCATCTGCATTTACTGCGCCGTCGGGCAGAAGGAATCAAAGACTGCTCGCATCATCTCGGAATTGCAGAAGCGCGGAGCGATGGAGTACACGATCGTCGTCAATGCCCCTGCGTCCGCGGCCGCGTCGCTCCAATACATCGCTCCGTTCAGCGCGACTGCGATAGGAGAGTATTTCATGGACAAAGGGAAAGACGTGCTTGTCGTATATGACGATCTTTCAAAGCACGCATGGGCATATCGGGAAATCTCCCTTCTCTTGAGGCGTCCGCCAGGGCGCGAAGCATACCCGGGAGATGTCTTCTATCTTCATTCGCGTCTTCTTGAGCGCTCCGCGCGAAGACTTCCGGAATTTGGAGGAGGATCAATCACGTCTCTTCCTATTATTGAAACGCAGTCGGGAGACGTGTCGGCGTACATTCCGACAAACGTTATCTCCATCACTGACGGGCAGATTTATCTGGATACGGATCTTTTTTATTCGGGCGCGAGGCCGGCCATCAATGTCGGACTCTCGGTTTCTCGCGTCGGTTCCTCAGCGCAGACGAAGGCGATGAAGCAGTTTGCGGGAAAGCTTCGTTTGGATCTCGCGCAGTATCGCGAGCTTGCCGCATTCGCGCAATTTGAAGGCGATCTGGATGAAAACACAAAAAAGCAATTGGAGCGGGGGAAGCGGATGACTGAAATCCTGAAGCAGGACCAGTACGAGCCGCAGAATCTCGCGCGCCAGGTGATTGCGATATTTTCAGTCACGCAGGGGCTCGCCGATGACATTTCGGTCGGGGAACTCCGCGTGTTTATGGCAAAACTCCTCCAATTCATGGAAGCGGAGAAAAAAGAAATAGTCGAAGAGCTCTTGAAAGGCGAGAAGCTTTCGGATGAATTGCAAGCGCGCCTGACGGACGGAATCAATCAGTTTAAAAAAATCTCCTAACTATGGCGAAAATCCGCGAAATAAAACGACGAATAAAATCAGTAAAGACAACCCGCCAAATTACACGGGCGATGGAGCTTGTCGCGGTCACGAAGATGCGAAGAGCAGAATTAGACGCAAAGGGAACCCGGCCGTACGCAAGCCGCGCGTGGGCGCTTCTCTCGCACATCATGAAGTACGCGGAAGCGAAATCACACCCACTTCTTTCCGTTCATAACGAAGGAAGGATTCTTGCGGTCGTCATCACTCCCGACCGTGGGCTCTGCGGGAGCTTGACGACGAATATTCTTCGCGAAGCGGCGGACATCCTTTCCCAGCATTCAACGGACGAGGTTGATGT
>JBBUDR010000092.1:0-1013 GCA_038057195.1 Patescibacteria group bacterium | reverse complement strand
AGAACTTATTTCTGAAGACTCCGATTTGTCCGGAATAAGAGAGTCTAATCCCCTTCCTAATGAATCCATAATGATACGCTCTATGCAGTGAGCGCTGGTTTTTTCACCAAGTGCCCCTCAAGTATTTCAATAATTTCTTCCGTGAGCTTCCGATATGCCTTTGCCCCATGTGAATACGGAGAGTGATGGAGAACCGACATTCCAAAGCTCGGTGCCTCGGCGAGCTTTATGTTCCGCGGAATGACAGCTTGAAAGACATACCCGGGAAAATTCCGATGAATTTCCTTCGAGACTGCTCTATTCAATGGAGACGTCTTATCATACATCGTAAGAAGCGCTCCCATGATCTGATTTTTTACTCTCAAGTTCTTCTTTACGAGCCCCATCGTTCGAAGAAGCTCTGCAAGCCCCTCTAAGGCATAATACTCGCATTGAATTGGGACAATGACACGATCCGACGCCGCGAGAGCGTTTATCATAAAGAGCCCCAAACTCGGCGGAAGATCGATGATAATGTAATCATACCGCTTCTCAACTTTTTTTAAAAGCTCATCGAGCATGAACTCCCTGTTTTTTTTACCAACAAGCTCGATTGTCGCGCCCGCGAGGCTCGAGTTTGCCGGAAGAATATCGATGTTTGAAAATCTGGTTTTTTTTACGACATCGAACGGATCATCCCCGTGGACCAGCGCATCATACACCGTCTTTCCGAGTCGGTTTTTATCTTTCACGAACGCGGAGGATGCGTTCCCCTGCGGATCAAGATCAACAAGAAGCACGCGTTTTCCAAACGCGGCTAAATACGCAGAAATATTGACTGCGGTCGTTGTCTTTCCAACTCCTCCTTTTTGGTTGCACAATGAGATAATATGAGCCACAGCGGTACCTTTTTTATACTTATGAACTCATTTACTCTATACTATTTTTGTGCTAGCATCAATTTCATCTTAATTAAAAAATGCCCGGGTGGTGGAATGGCAGACACGCACGACTCAAAATCGTGTGCCGCAAGG
>JBBUDR010000091.1:0-1221 GCA_038057195.1 Patescibacteria group bacterium | reverse complement strand
GCGGAGCGTATATCTTTAAAAAAACACGGGAATTGCAGATGAAGCGAAATATCCAACTCCGATACCGCATGCGCCAAAAGCCAGACCCGCAGATGTATAAGTTCACGCCGTATGATTTCCTACTTTCCCCGCTTCAAAAGAACGAACATGCGATATTCACCCTCAATATCGAAGAACTTGCGACCATATACCACTTCCCGGGAGGAGTCGTGACGACACTCTCGATGCCGCGCGTCGAAGCCAAAAAAGGCGGCCCGCCCGTTAACCTTCCGTTTGCGTAATGAAGAATGTAGAATGCGGAATGAGCAGCAAAGAATAAAGTTAATTTTAGAAAGGAATGAGCTCAAAAGACCAGGACATCACATTATTCGGAGAGACAAACTTTCGCGGCATTGAGCGGCGTTTTGGCATTAAGCGCGGAGACCGACGCCGGCATATGTACATCATCGGAAAGACCGGCACCGGAAAAACAACTCTCCAGGAAAACATGACGATTCAGGACATCCAAAGCGGAGAGGGTGTCGGCATCGTCGACCCGCACGGCGAATACGCCGAGCGAATGCTTGATTTCGTCCCGGAATCTCGCATCAAGGATGTTGTGTACTTCGATCCTTCAAACCTTGAAAATCCGATCGCCTTCAATGTCCTTGACGATGTGGGACCTGAACGGCGCCATCTTGTCGCCTCCGGGCTCCTCGGAGTCTTTAAGAAGATCTGGCCGGACGTCTGGTCCGCGCGAATGGAATACCTCCTCTCAAACTGCATACTGGCGCTTTTAGAGAACCCGGGTTCAACCCTTCTCGGAATAAACCGAATGCTGACGGACAAGGAGTACCGCCGGAGAATAGTGAGAAACGTCACCGACCCGATTATCAAGGCATTCTGGGAGAACGAATACGCGAGTTACAGCGAGCGATTCGCAGTTGAGGCCGGAGCGGCCGTTCAGAACAAAATCGGACAGTTCACCTCAAACCCGCTTATCCGGAACATCATCGGGCAGGAAAAGTCTTCCATCGACATGCGAAAGATCATGGATGAAAAAAAGATCTTCATCATGAATCTCTCAAAGGGAAAGATAGGAGAGGAGAACGCGCGGCTCCTCGGAGCAATGCTCATCACCCGGCTCTATCTTGCGGCCATGACACGAGTGGATGTGGAAGAGGAGAATCGCGAGGACTTTTACCTCTATGTCGATGAGTTCCAGAACTTCGCGACCGAATC
>JBBUDR010000090.1:0-1112 GCA_038057195.1 Patescibacteria group bacterium | reverse complement strand
GCTGATGTCGTCATGGGAGAGACCCGCATGACCGGCTTTGATGAAAGAAAGATCAAGCTTGCCAGAAGATTCCCGGCAAGTAGGCCATATATCAATGGATCATCTAATTGTATGATACCACCAAGGTACGTGGCAAGAACAGCAAAAAATCCTACAAGGGCGCCATAGATAATCCTTTGGTTTTGGGTTGAAAAAGAGGAGGTGACTGGTTCAATCAGCATGACTGTTGAAAAAAATATGACCGTTCCATCAAGAATCTGCGGACGGAGAATTGAAAGAATATTCTCTAATGGAACTCCATTTTTTAAAAAAATCAGAGAGAGAAAGAACGCATATGATAAAAAAAATGGAACAGTGATATGAAATCGGCGAAGATTCCATAGAATGAATATGCCTGCTATAAGGGCAATATACAACGGAATCGGCCCCCACGCAACGCCCCACCAGGAAATTGACGGAATAAAGAACGCGCATGCTCCCATCGCGAATGAGGCCGGATTGAAAACATGCCTTATTTTTCCAAAAGTCAGCATCTGCTTTGAGATGACGGCGAGAAGCGGGAGAAGAATCAAAAGCCAATACGCAGGAGATGGAATGGCGACAACTGAAAGCACAAGCCCGGAGATAACCGATGAGAACGGAATATACCAAACGCGATCACGGACATACGTCCAAAGAAGGTCAAAAAGAACATATAAAGCAATAATAAGAACCCCCTTCCAAAGCCGGGTATATTCATGAAGGGAGACGGAAGAAAAAACAAGAAGAAACCCGATATAGAGAGGTATGAAATATCGAATGTTAATTTTTTGCCGCATATTGCTATAGAGTATAATCTTTTATATCCCGCAAAACCTCTTCTGCGTGGATATGTGGCGTTACTTTTTCGTATACTTTCGCTATCCTTCCTTTTGGGTCTATGAGATATGAATTCCGTAGAGTGCCCATATACTCCCTCCCCATAAACTTTTTCTTTGCCCAGACTCCGTACATATTCACGACCTCTTTCTTTTCATCGGATAATAAGATGAACGGCAATTCATACTTGTCTCTGAACTTTCCATGGCTTTTTACGGAATCAACACTGACTCCAAGAACAACCGCTTTGATTT
>JBBUDR010000089.1:0-1410 GCA_038057195.1 Patescibacteria group bacterium | reverse complement strand
CCGTCGTTTCTCTTCTGTCCGCAATTACTCCATCATCCACGCTTCCCACAGTTCTTCCACCAAAAGCCGTCTCTTCAGACGAGGTCTATGCCGAATATCATCCCGCCGTTTTAAATATCTGGTGCGAGGGCGATACTATCATCACCACAGGAACGGCGACCGTTATTGACCCGTCGGGAATCCTCATCACAAACGCGCATGTTGTAAAAGATGTGAAAGATGCCAGCCGATGCGTCCTCCGCTCCTGGAACCCGTTTGAAAATATCGCGAAATTCAAGATTCTCTATGTTCCGTCGCAGGACGATCTCATTCCCGGAACCTCATTTGCAAAAAATGACTTTGCGTTCATAAAGATTACCGAGCCGATTTTAAATAAAGGACAGATAGTCTGGCCGTTTGTCCATTTCAACACAAAAATCCCATTCTCAAAGGAGAATCTTTTTGTGTTCGGCTATAGCACGGAGTTTGTCGGATTTGATATTGCGGTTCGCGGGATCCCTCTTCTGTTTTCCGATACGGAGGTTGAGCAGGTATTAAGCTTTGATGATGATCTGAAACGCGCGGAGCTTCTTCTGGTAAAAGGAAGCATCTCCTCCCAAGGCGGGTCTTCCGGCGGGCCCTTGGTGAACGGCGACAAGGACTTCGTCGCTATGTACTCGTTCGTCACAAAAGGAAGCACAACCGGAGAGCGAAGAGGCATCGCAGTTTTGATAAATTATGTAGACAGGGCGCTCAATAGAGACTTCGGATTCGGGCTCAAGGAGTTTCTCCAAAAAACCGCCGTATCCGGCAGTACGCAAAACTAATTTTTTTATAGTGCAGAGTTATTTTTGGGCGGTTGCCCAGCTGTTCAGGAAAAGCTCAAAGTATCCGAACCGCATGTTTTCTTCAGAAAATCCACCCTTCTGCAAATAGCTTCTCAAGTCATCATGGCTATAGGCCCCCTTATGCTCGTCCATTCCCTCTTGGCTGACGAGCTTCACTCGCGCCATGATTCGGAGGAGCTTGTCCGCCCATGGGCAGGGAGTCGTCATAATGAATACTCCTCCGGGCTTTAAAACCCGCTTAATCTCCCGCATCACGGACGGAAGCATGCTCTGCTCGATATGCTCAAATACCGCGAGCATCGTGACTGTGTCAAAAAAATTATCTTCAAACGGAAGCGTTCCGCCTTCTTCAATATCGTATTTTTGAAGATGCGTATTTTTTGACTCATTGGAGACGCGGACGGACGGATCAATGCCATGTTTTTCCCGAAATTCGGTATTCAAAAGAAATAATGGGATCGTCCCGCATCCGATATCGAGGATTCTACCTTCTCTACTTTCTTTTGGAATCAGGAAGTTTGCTATTTTAGCGCGTTTTTTTGAGAGTATTTTCTCAAGAATTCCGTATCCCGGAGTCACATTC
>JBBUDR010000088.1:4180-6034 GCA_038057195.1 Patescibacteria group bacterium | reverse complement strand
GCACAAAATATAATTTTGTCTCATTGACTTTTTTAAAAAAGAAAAAAGTTTTCGTCGGAATGTCGGGAGGCGTTGATTCTTCCGTTGCCGCCGCTCTCTTACGGGAGCGTGGTTTTGATGTCCGCGGGGTGTATATGAAGAATTGGGTGGATCCGGAGTGGCCGTGCCCGTGGCAGGAAGAGCGGCGCGACGCAATGGCGGTTGCCGCAAAACTTGGCATTCCGTTTGATACGTGGGATTTTTCAAAAGAATATTACGCGGCGGTGACGGAATATATGATTCGCGAATATAAAGACGGGCGGACGCCAAATCCGGATGTGATGTGTAACCGCGAGATAAAATTTGGCGTTTTTTTGAACCGCGCGGTGGCAGAAGGAGCCGATTATATCGCTACAGGACATTATGTGAGAATTCAGAATCAGGAATCGGGAATAAAGCTTTTAGCGGCAAAAGACGAGAATAAAGACCAGAGTTATTTTTTGTGGACGTTACAGCAAAACGAACTGAAGCGTTGTCTTTTTCCGATTGGCGAATACACAAAACCGGAAGTCCGCGAGCTGGCGCGGAAATTTGAATTACCGACGGCAGAGAAAAAAGACAGCCAGGGAATCTGCTTTGTCGGAGAGATTCCAGTCAGAGAGTTTTTAAAAACAAAAATTCCGGAGCGCGCGGGAGAAATCGTCACGACCGACGGGCGCGTCATCGGCTCTCATTCCGGCGTTTCGTATTTCACGATAGGCCAGCGGCACGGCATCGGAGCGCCGGGAGGGGAGAAGCCATTATATGTCGTGAAGAAAGACCAAGAAAAGAATCTTCTTATCGTCGGAAGCAAAAATTCAAAAGATTTATATACGAAGGAATTTTTCGTGAAAGATATTTCTTGGGTTTCGGGTGAAGAGCTGTGTCTTCCGGCGGGTATTCTCATCCGAACGCGTTACCGCGCTCCCATCCAGCACGCGCGGATTGAAAAGCGGGAAAACAGATATCAAATTATATGTGAAACGCCAGAGCGGGCCGTCACGCCCGGACAATCAGTTGTTTTTTATATACCTGAAATTCAGAAAAAGCCCATGGATACTGTTGAAATGATAGGAGGTGGGATTATTGTTTAACAGCTAATCCACACCCTGTCCACATTTCGCTTTGACCCGACATCATAAGAGGAGTACGATTTTTAGATTCATAGCTTTTTGTCATCATAAATGTTCAGTCTCATCGGTCCTTCACGGGGTCGGTGCGAGTGGGCCGGGTAGGAGTTGGGAAGAGAAAGTTCAGCGCACAGCTAAGCCCAAAAGGTAAAGCTAACAAGCTGAAACTATCAGGTGGGAAAGGATATGCTCATGTCCTTCCTAATAAAAACCTGACGCACTGGAACGTGGTCGAATCTGCTCTCCGGAGATGAAACGGAGGGTAGAAACAATCTCGGGCTCATAACTCGAGAGAGTAAACCACTACCAGTAGAAAGACGCCATGTTGCTCTCCTAATACGCCGCTTTTGAAAAAACGCTGCGAAAGGAGCGTCCTGTAAAGGAGAAAAGGCAATGGAGTCATAGCGAAAAAATAGTCAGAGGTCGTGCACAGCTCATTGGGTTATGCCGATGAGTGGCCTCAAGTAGGAGACGCGTTGCAATGGTGCCAAGCAGAAATGCGGAAGCATCTAGCAAAGGCAAAGCCTACTACTTTCAAACCCATCTTCTCCTGCACTTTTACCGGCGCTTGCCGGAGTTCTTTAAAGGCCTAGGGTCCCCGCGATTCTAGGCCTCCTTTTTTTTCTGCGCTTAACAAAGGCGCTTTTTTTTGTTTAAATATATAGAATGGATCCCTCACATAACATACACAAATCTTTTGTGGGGG
>JBBUDR010000088.1:2572-4080 GCA_038057195.1 Patescibacteria group bacterium | reverse complement strand
GGGATGCAGCAGTTTAAGCCCTACTATGTCGGGAAAGCCGACCCAATGAAGGCATTCGGGTCAAAGAACGCGGCATCCGTCCAAAAGTCATTCCGCACCTCGGATATCGACGAAGTGGGCGACGAGTCGCATCTCACCTTCTTTGAAATGCTTGGGAATTTCTCCTTTGGCGGATATATGAAAAAGGAGGCGATATCCTATGCGTTTGATTTTATTACCAAAGAGATGAAGCTTTCGATCTCGTTCGTTTCCATTTTTGAGGGTTCTGACAGCGTGCCAAAAGACAATGAATCAAAAGCGATATGGCAGTCGCTCGGCGTGAAGGATATCAGGGAAATGGGCATGCATGAGGTATTCTGGGGTCCGACGGGAACGTCGGGGCCGTGCGGTCCGACGACGGAGATTTACTGCGCAAATGCCGATGGAAAAGACATTGAAGTTTGGAATATCGTGTTTAATGAGTTCTTTTTTCCCGGTTCACGGGAAGAACTCAACAGCGCGGCATCCGGCAAGAAGCTAGAGCACCTCCCCATGCCCGGAGTGGACACTGGAATGGGATTGGAGCGTCTCGCGATGATTTCACAAAACACAAAAACTATTTTTGAGACGGACCTCTTGGCTCCGCTGAAAATGCTTCTTCCCGAGAATCTTGACGAGCGAAAAAAACGAATTATCTCTGATCACGCGCGAGGCATCGCGTTTCTTCTTGCCGACGGAGTTCGCCCGTCAAATAAGGAAGCGGGATATATTCTCCGCCGTCTGATGCGCCGAGTAATGGCGTACGAAAAAATAGACTCAATTCCCTCGCATATTATTGACGCGATGATTCACGAAGTGATTCACGAGTATGGGGATTTTTATCCTGAATTAAAAATAAATTCGGAAACAATTCAAAAAGAGGTTCGTGAAGAACGGGAACGGTTTGAAAAAACGCTTGAGCAGGGAATTCGCGAGGTCTATAAATTTTCAGAAATAAATGCACCTATTGCTTTCGGACTGTATGAAAGTTTCGGTATTTCTTTTGAAATTATTAAGGAAGTAGCTGGTGAGAAAGCAAAAAATCTTAAACAAGAAAATTTTGATGAAGAATTTAAAAAACATCAAGAAATCTCTCGCGCGGGAGTTGAAAAAAAATTCGGCGGACATGGACTCCTCTTGGACACAGGGGAATTAAAAGCGGGGAATGAGGAGGAGTTAAAAATTGTCACACGCCTTCATACTGCAACCCATCTTCTGAACGCGGCTCTTCGACAGGTTCTTGGAGACGAAGTTGAGCAGAGAGGTTCGGACATCACCGCCGAACGGACTCGGTTTGATTTCAGCTTCCCGAGAAAGCTTACTGGAGAGGAGATAAAAAAAGTTGAAGGGCTCGTGAATGAGGCGATTCAAAATGATTTGGCGATGACGAATGAGGAAATGGACTTGAATGACGCGAAAAAATCCGGCGCGCTTTTTATGGCAAAGGGGCATTATCCCGAACGGGTTCATGTGTATACAGTAGGCAACAA
>JBBUDR010000088.1:0-2472 GCA_038057195.1 Patescibacteria group bacterium | reverse complement strand
GGGTAGTATAATAGAAGCATAACAAACAGAATGTTTTTGCATGGGGTTTTTTTCATTTTCAAAAAAACCGGAAACAGTATATATCCGGACCGAAGTTGATGCAGATCCTGATGATGATAATCAGCTTGTTTCCGATATCGTCGATCTCCGCGCGATAAAGAAAAAACCGTCTTTTCGCCATTCTCCCACGCATCCTAAAAAAGAGCGCCATCATAAGGATGATGATGACGCTTTTTACGACCGCTTGCGACATGACCGCGTTGAAGAGGACTCCGACTCTACATTTGCAGATGCCGCGCGCAAGTTCTTCGCAAAGCAGGTTCCCGTCAATGAGCCGAAGTCTCCGCATATCGTTTCCCGCTATTTTCAGGATCATCAATGGTATCGCTCCAAAGGCTTTTTATACGGCGTCGGCGCAGTCGCCGTTCTTACCGGCGGAGGAGTCCTTCTCTCGACGACATTCACGAACGCGACACTTGTCATTGTTCCAAAACAGTCTTCTATCCCATTTTCGCGTGTTGCTCTGAAAGTCGATCCCAGCCTCACGAAACCCGATCAGGCGGCGAAAAAGATTCCCGGCGAGCTCATCCAGTATTCTGATGATGTCTCAATGTCGTTTCCATCAACCGGGCAGAAATATGTTCAGTCAAAGGCCCGCGGGACGATTACGATTTTCAACCGATTAAGTTCGTCCCCGCAGAGCCTTGTCGCATCAACCCGGTTTCAGGATACAAAAACAGGAAAAATTCTCCGCATTACAAAGGGCGTGACGATTCCCGGAGCGAAGATAGAGAACGGAGAGATCCAGGCGACAAGCGTTGATGCGGAGGTTGAGGCAGACAAGGCGGGAGAAGATTATAATCTTTCTGAAGGGCAGTTCACGATTCCGGGCTTTGCAGGCACCCCAAAGTTCAAGGGATTTTCGGCGACACTCGTTGCTCCGATGACGGGCGGTTTCATCGGGCAGACCAAGGTCGTGACGAAGGACGATCTTGCGAAAGCGAGCGACGAATTCCAGAAGCAGAGTACCGCGAATCTCGAGTCGCGCGGAACAGGAAAGATACCCCAGGGGTTCATTGTTATTTCTTCGGCGCAAAAAATAGACATTCTTTCAAAGAATTTTTCCCGCGTCGGCGACCCGGGAGAATCATTTACGCTGAAGGGAAAGGTGCGGTTTACGAATATCGCGTTTGAAAAAAATACGCTTCTCAATTTCCTTAATAATTCAGTGAGCGCGACATCTTCCTACAAAATGGAGATCATTTCTGATAAGTCGACTGTTTCATACGACTCGCTGAATCTTTCAAACGACGGGAAGCTCGATATTGTCGCTTCGGGAGTTCTTATCGCAAACGCCGTTATCGAACCTCTCATGATCCAGTCGAGCGTTCACGGGGCGTCGCTTGATTCGGCAAAGAGCATCTTGCAGGGGATGAGCTTCATCGAGAATTTCGGCATCAAAGTATTCCCGTTTTGGAAGCGTACACTTCCGGAAGATGCCGCAAAAATCACTATTCAGACCATTGAGCGCAAGTAATGCGAGATAATCGGCTTATAAGTATCCCTAAAAAACCCGGTGTTTTCAGAAGAAAGCGCCTGTTTTTCAATATATCAATATATCCTCATAATCAGGCCTCAATCCTAGGGTTTTTGATGTGTTGACTTGTAAAAGTCTTTTTGGTACACTCGTAAGGTTGAGAAACAGCATATTTAAAAGCTTTTCCGGTCTTCTTATACGAAGGAATCAAGAGATAGCAAGTCCGCTCGCTTCAGGGCTTGATAATGAAAGAGTGCTTCCGGCGTTTTTATGAAAACTGATAGAATCTATAAAGAGGGCGTGGTCGAGGAGGCGTTCCCGAACACGCTTTTTAAAGTGAGATTGGACGAGGGCGGAGAAGTACTCGCTCATTTGGGCGGGAAGCTTCGGGTGAATCATATCAGAGTGCTCCTTGGAGATCGCGTTCGCATCGAGACGTCTCCATACGACGCGGGTAAAGGACGGATCGTCCACCGCATGAAGGCATAAATACATAGAATGAAAGTCCAGGCATCGGTAAAAAAAATTTGCGCGAAGTGTAAGACTATCCGGCGGAAAGGCCGTGTTTTTGTGATTTGCGAGACAAAGAAGCATAAGCAACGGCAAGGATAAATATATATGCGTATCGTCGGCACAAACATTCCGGACAATAAAAGGATTGAAATCGCGCTCATGTACGTGTTCGGCATCGGCCGTTCGCTTTCAAACGTCATTTTAAAAATGGCGCAGGTGAATCCCGACACGAAAGCGTCTGCTCTGACGCAGAACGAAGTGAACCGTCTCCGCGAGATCATAGAAAAAAATCATGCCGTCGAAGGAGATCTTCGGAAGACGATCATGATGAATATCAAGCGCTTGAAGGATATCGGCTCGTATCGCGGGATCCGCCATATGCGCGGACTTCCGGTTAGGGGACAGCGTACGAAGACGAATTC
>JBBUDR010000087.1:0-1994 GCA_038057195.1 Patescibacteria group bacterium | reverse complement strand
GAAAGTTGAGACAAGAGTCCAAGTACCCAATGAAAGAGCCATGTAAGCGCCCGAATAATAGCTTGAATGAAGACCGGCACATCAATGCCAACATCAGATTTGATCTGATTATTCAAATTCTGAAGCGCTGAATCCCCTGTCAGAATTGAATCCCTTGAGATATTCACGGCGGGAATAGATGTGCTTCCGATGCCTGCGGGAACCTGAATGGAAACAGAAGGAATATGAAGAGCGTTTTGAATCGTATTCAGGGTCCGCTGAATGGTAAATCCCTCCTGGAGCGTGCTTAAGGGGATTGTTGATTGGGTCCCCGACGCATCGGCAAGCGCGAGAAGCGGAAAAGCGAGAAAAATGGGGAAAATAACGAACCTCATATGACTAGAGATAATCGAGAGGATTTACCGACCCTCCATAAGGCAGTATACCACAAACTTTGCTTTGCCGTAATTCAAATGTCCGAGCGTCATAGACGGTGAAGTGAAGATGGGAGCCAGTTGAATATCCGGTTTTTCCCATATAACCAATAAGATCCTCTCGCTTGACAGCTTGTCCAACGGAGACTCGCTGGAGCGAAAGATGCGCATAGAGAGTGATGAGGTTATTCCCGTGGTCAATCACGATAAATTTTCCATACGCTCCTCCAAGACAGTAAAGATCGGAGTTCCCGACGGCAATGACCGTGCCCTTTTCAGCCGCTACGACCGGAGTGCCGATTGAGCTGGCAAGATCAATGCCATTGTGAAACTTATAGAAGTGCGAGCCATAGAGAGCGAATTGCGTGGCTCCATATCCCTGGCTCATGCGCCCCCCGGCGGGCCACTCAAGAAACCCTTTTCGTCGAGTCGGAAGCGTTGAGGCATCAACATTTTTTCTAAGCTCCGCTTCCAGCTCCTCTATTTCGCGCTCAATCTCCTGGCGTTTTTTCTCGGTTACCGCGACAAGCTCCTGGTACTTCTTCTCTTGATTCTTCGTAACGACAAGAAGATTTTGCCTGTCCTTCTTCTCGCCCTCGGCAATGATCTTTTTATCACTCAACTGCCCCCTGAAGCTGTTCAGCTGCTGATTTTTTTTCTCCGCATCCGATTTCTCGCCCTCAAGCTCGGCTTTTAAGGAGCGGAATTCGATAAGGTTCGCCTGAAGCTCTTTTTGAAAGCTCTGATTTTGCTGGATATTTGAAAAAAAATCAGAGAGCGTATTCGTCTTTAACAACACTTCCAGCGTGCTTGCGCTCTCCAGTTTTGCGAGCGAGAGAATAGCATCACGCATCGCTCCTCTCCGCTGCTGTATGTCATTTTCTTTCAGCTGGATTTTTCCTTTCAAATCGGTAATCTCAAGCTCTTTTCCTCTGATCTGCGCCTGCGTAAGCGAAATCTGCTTCTGGATGCTCACAATATTCTTGTTCAAACTATCTATTCTCCCCTTCAATGTCCGCGATGCCTGGCTCGTCTTTGAGAGCTCTTCGTTGTATTTCTGAAGTTCCTCCTGGATTTTTTTTATCTCGTCATTTTTCGAGTCTATCTGCTTTTTCAGGTCGTCGATGGATGAGGCGCCGACCGGAGAAAGTAATAAAAAGAATACACCCGCGGATATGACAGCCCCAGCCCACCTGATTTGAGATTTTTTTGGAAAGTATCCCATATACGATTGAACCTATGCTTTGGAAAGTTTTTGGATTCCCGCGGAAATTCGCTCCATAGCCCTCTTTCTGCCGAGAATTTCCATAATCTCAAAAGGTCCCGGAGACGCCTTTTGGCCGGAAAGGGCCGTGCGAAGAGGCCAGAGAAGCTCTCCCTTGCTTTTGAAGCTCTTCCCCGCTTCTTCAAAGAATGCTGGTTCGGTTTTTTCTTTTGGAAGCGCTTCATCCATGGAATCGAGAATAGCGAGCGATGATTCAAGCGCGACACGCGTCGTCTCCGGCAAAGAATCCTTCCAGACAAGAAGCGACGGATCGTATTCGGGGTCATTGAAGAAAAAACCGATCCGACTCGGCAATT
>JBBUDR010000086.1:0-2436 GCA_038057195.1 Patescibacteria group bacterium | reverse complement strand
ATGAAATCAGCTTATTTTTCAGAAGAGACAAAGCAGAAAATATTTCAGATCGTCCAAGCGGTATTCCGCGTAACGAACCTATTTCCCTATGGAGAGGCGCTTCGCTTTGAGTTGCGGAAAGAGGCATCAGAGGTTTTGAAGGAATCTGCCAGGTACTCGGTTATCTCTATCGCGGCGGATGATATTCTTTCATTTGCCGGGAAAATCAGAGGTCTTCGGAGTCTCCTCTTTCTGGCGCGTTCGAATCACTTTGTGAATCCGGTGAATTGCGAGGTATTGGAACGGGAGTGCCGTTTTCTTGAGGATTTTTTTATTTTGACAAGCGAGGAGCAAAATGAAAACAAGTTTTCATTTTCTCCGAGTACCGTCAAAACAAAGGGTCTAAAACCCTTTATGAAAGCGGCTGAAGCGGAGGTTTCCGAGAATTCTGCTAAGGCATCAAGCTTCTCATTGAAAAAGATGAAGATGAATCCTGTGAAGAAAATATTACAGCCGTCGGTTTCTCATGAATCAAGCCCGCCTCATTATAAGAATATTCGGCGTATTGAACGAATGAAAAAAAATGCCGCGCCAATAAGTAGCGAGGAAGGGAAGAATCGGAAAGAGACAATTATAGAGTTTCTTCAGAAAAAGGACAAAAGTAGCATTAAGGACATTTCGGATGTCTTTGATAATATCAGCACGAAGACTATCCAACGGGATCTTAACAGTTTGATTCAGGATGGCAGAGTGGAGAGAAGCGGGGATAAGCGATGGGCGCTATATCATCTAAAAAATGAATAATTCGCCCGCATGGTCGTATTTTTCGATTCTTTGCTTTTATGACCCATTTTTTTGAAAAAGCTCTGAATACTGGGTATTTTTTGAAAATCATTGTTTTTATGTGGATAACTCCCAACTTGCTTGACTTTCTAAGAAGGGTATAATAGCGTTAGTATTGTGTGCAGTAGAATGATGCAGTAAATACTGCATGTTTTAAAGGGATTACATGGTTGTCGTGTATAAAAAGTAATAGAAAAAGAAAAAGAGAGAGGTCAGACAAGGGCTTTTCTTTTTGTTCGTATACTTGAAAAAATAGTGCAATTCCTGCTTGAACAATGCGTCTGATGGCGTATCACATAAGATGCATTGCTCCGGCTGGATAAGATGGCAAAGCTGATAGAGCGTTTGCCTGCGGATGCGAGGAGAGGACTTTGAAAAAAGAAATATAGGAAGAGAAAGAAAAATCCTTTTGGAAGCTCCAAAAGGTTAGAAGTTTTCTCGGGGCGAAAGTCTCGGGTGCTTGTATCACATTACGAAGAATATTTTGGAGATGTATTAAACAATGCGGGGAAGCGTTCTCAATATTAATGGTTCGAAAGAACGCGTATCTGCATAAGGTCTTTCTGGAATTAAGAAACTTTTTTCAGAAAGAAAAAGTAAACGGAGAATATTATATGAATTCTATGAAAAAAAGCGTATGGGCCCGAGGCACATCTGTCGCCTTGACCCTTACGACAAGCATGTGGCTTGCAGGCGCAACCCTCATCATGCCTCTGTCAGTATCAGCGGACTTGATCTCTGATCTGCAGGCGCAGATTGCGGCCCTCACAGCCCAGCTCGCAGCCCTCTCAGCAGCGCAGTCAGGCGGAGCGGCGATAACATCAAGCTGCTCGTTCACACGGGATCTTACCGTGGGATCGCGCGGAGATGATGTTACCTGCTTGCAGAACGCGTTGAAGAGCGAAGGACACTTAGTCTACTCAGGAGCGCTCGGCTACTTCGGTAACTTAACGAAAGCTGCCGTTGCAAAATGGCAGGCAGCTCACGGAGTTACTCCTACAGCCGGATATTTCGGCGCAAAGTCGCGGGCGGCATTCGCTGGCTCGATGACCGGAGGAACAACCGGAGGAACGACCGGAACAACCGGAGGAACAACGACAACCGTTCCGTCAGGATCAGGATTGACAGTTTCAGCCGGCGCGCAGCCTGCGGAAGCGTTGGTCCCTGCATCTGCGGCGCGAGTGCCGTTTACCAAAGTCGTCTTCACAGCATCAGCTGATGGGGATATCACCGTGAACTCAATCACTGTTCAGCGAACAGGAACGGGTTCTGATTCCGGATTGGCTGGGGTCGTTCTCTTGGATGAGAACGGAACTCAGCTTGGAATCTCTCAGACATTAAACTCAAATCATCAGGCAAACTTGACTGAAAAGTTTATTGTCAAGGCGGGTACCTCGCGAACGATGACAATCGGCGGAAACCGCGCGGCATCGTCAGTATCAGTCGCGGGTGAAATTATTCGCTTGGCAGTCGTCTCGGTTGACGCCGGTTCCGCGAAAGTGAACGGTTCATTGCCGATTACCGGAAACGGAATGACGATGAACACATCGCTCACAATTGGCGATGTCAGCATGGCTCGCGGTCCGTTGGACCCGAACAGCTCGCAGTCAAAGC
>JBBUDR010000085.1:0-1608 GCA_038057195.1 Patescibacteria group bacterium | reverse complement strand
AATCTTCACCGCGGAAACGAGCGCGAGACGCGAGGCCGTTATCATTTGGTCGTCGCCAATCACGCGATGCTTCTCGTAAAACGAGTGAAAGAGGCGCGAAAGATCAAGGATGTAGGTCGTCAATCGGAGCGCATGAAAATCTTTCGCGGTGTCTTCGATAATTTCCGGAAACTGGATAAGTTTTTTAATGAGCGCTATCTCCTCCGGAGCATTCAAAAGATAGAGATGTAGGGCTCTTTTTTTTACGCCTGCTTTTCTTAGTATACTTCCAATCCGCGCGTATGAATACTGCGCGTAGTAGACGGGATTCTTGTTTGAGCGCTCCTTCGCAAGCGTCATATCGAAATCCATATGCGTGTCGGGGGCGTGCATTAGAAAGAAAAACCGCGCCGCGTCAATCCCAACCTCGTCGATCAGCTCGTCCAAAAGAACGAACTGCCCGCTTCGCTTCGACATCTTCACCTCCTTCCCGTCCTTCACGAGACGCACGAACTGGGTAATGATGACGCGCATCCGATGCTGGTCTATGCCGATACCTTTCAAGCCCGCGCCGAGACGAATTGCGTAGCCATGATGGTCCGCTCCCCAGATATTGATCGCGATGTTAAACTTCCGCTTCTCGAGTTTGTCCCAGTGGTACATGAGATCGGGGAGAAAATACGTCGGCTCGCCGGTATTTCGAACCAGTACGCGGTCTTCCGAGTCCCCAAACTCGCTTGCGCGAAACCACAGCGCTCCATCTTTTTCGTACGCAATATTCCTTTTCTTTAAATCAATGACGAAATCATGAAGGCCGTGCTTTTTATAAAGACTCTCTTCCTGAAACCATGTATCAAACTTCACTTTCAATTTTTTCTCGATGAACTGCTTGTTTTCCTTCTGAACCTCGTTTGCGAGAAGATACCCCGCCTCACCCTCCGGGTTCTTCAGCTTTTTATTTTTCTTTATTTTCTGAAGCTTTGATTTCAATATGGATATTTTTTTCTTCACATACGGCGTGAGGTAGGTCGTGCCCGCCCCCAATGCCGTCTTTCCAAGTTCTTTTATCTGCGTGCTCGCCTTTCCGTTATTAACATAATATTCGGTGTTCACTGTGACGCCCGATGTTGTGAGAATCTTCGCGAGCGTATCTCCAAGGAACGCTCCCCGTCCATTCCCTAATGTCAGAAGACCCGTCGGATTCCCCGAGATGAACTCAAGGTTCACTGATGTCTTTTTCTTCGCTCCTTGTCCGTACTTTTCCTTCTGCTTCAATATCAAAGACAGCTCGCTGGTATAAGCGTCTTCATGGAGCCGCATATTGAGGAATCCTTTGACGATCTCGAGATGAGTAAAAAAATTCTTTGGAGCGTGATTGAGAAGGGCGATTTTCAGCATCTCGCCGGCTTTTTCGGGCGTCACTCCCCATGCTTTTGAAAGTTGGAATGGAAGGGTTGTCGTGTAGTCACCGAGCGTTCCGTTTTCCGTAGGGCGCACCGAAACTGAAATGGCATTCGGGACTACGACGGTATTTCGCTCTTCGGCGGAATGGAGAGCTTTTTTGAGAATATCGGTTATTTTTTCCCTGACTGGCATCTCTCTACTCTATCGGAAAATAGACCGAAAATA
>JBBUDR010000084.1:15361-18061 GCA_038057195.1 Patescibacteria group bacterium | reverse complement strand
TGAAGCAATACACGCTTTCATTCGACATCGGGATTTGCCTGCTTCCGCTCATCGTGTGCGGCATCTATCCTGAAGGGCGGAGCCCCGATAAAGCCCGCATAGCGGAAATGATTCAGAGCCTTCAGTTCTCGCATCCCAGTAGCGCTCTTTCTGAGCTTCGTACGTATCTCGCCGTGTTCAGGGATACGCGCGGTTGTTTTTTGGAAGCTCGGGAAGTCAATTTCGACGTCAGCGAGTGCATGGTGGAGTTCCTTGAGTGTCCGGTGATTGCCCCAGGGCCACTTTTTCCAAATAGGGAAAAACGGAGCAGGAGGCTCTTTAAGGCGAGGGAAGCCGAGGGGCGCGCCACCATTAATCGTTCCGGGTATACTGCTTCTGACGAGGCGATTCTGAAAGACATGGGAATACGTTTTGAATGACAGCCCGCCCGCGCGCACATGCGTAGCGGGCATTTTTTTTGCCATTTTCTTGAAAATCGGCGATACTTTTCTAGTATGAAAAAGGGAACAAAAGTCCGGCTGGGAATATTCGACATCGATGGAACGATTTTCCGTTCCAATTTATTTTTTGAGCTTTTTCACGCCTTGATCGAGCGCGGCATATTCCCCAAGCGCGCGGAGAAGGAAATTGAAAAATATTATCTGCCGTGGTTCCACCGCACGGGAACATATGATTCCTATAAAAATGAGATTATACGGCTTCAAAAAAAATATATCAAAGGAAAGAAAAAGATTGATATTAATGCAATTGCGGAAAACATAGTGTCGTCTCAAAAAAACAAGGTATATCGATTCACGAGAGATCTCATCCGCCGGTTAAAAAAGGAACAGTATCATCTTGTTGCGGTTTCGGGCTCTCATGACTTCATGGTTCGGCGGTTTTCTGCGAATTTCGGATTTGACGCGAGCTTCGGGTCCGTGTCAATGATTAAAAAAGGAAGGTTTACCGGAGAGCTGGACTTGGAATCGCTGCATAATAAGAATCTCGTTTTGAAAAAATTCGCGAAAGAAAAGAATCTTATCATTGACTGGGAAAACTCGGTCGGCGTCGGGGACACTGAAAATGATATCCGCTTTCTTGAGATGGTGGGGCATCCTATCGCGTTCAATCCGAATGCAACGCTCGCGCGGCACGCAAAAAAGAAAAAATGGACTATCATTGTGGAGAGAAAGGATGTGATATACGAACTGAAGGATTTTTTGTTTAAAAAATAAAGAATCTTCGGAATATAGACCGGACGGTATGAAATAAAATAGGGATTCTTCGCAATACAAGCCACATAGTATCAATATTCAGCTTGTATTGCGAAGTGATTGCATTCGCTTCATACAATCAAATGAAAAAACAAAAAATAATCGAAAGCTCATCATTTTTCATTGGCCGTTCCGGAAACGGGATTATTTCCTTTGGGAGCGGACAGCCGGATCTTCCGCCTCCTCCACAAGTATTCAAAATCCTTCCGACATATCGCTCGTTCAAGTACGGGCTCATTCAAGGGCAATTGAATCTCCGAGAAGCGCTTTCAAAGCAATATCCAAAATCAAAGCCGGATGACTTTGTCGTCACAAACGGCGCCTCCGAAGCTCTTGATCTCACTTTTCGCGCCTTAAATCTCCACAAGGGAAAGGGGAAGGTTCTTTTGATGCGTCCGTATTATTACTCATATCCATTTGCGGTTGAGTACGCGGGTATGAAGCCCGTTTTTACGAACCTTGTAAAAGGGAGGATAGACCTTGATGACTTCAAGAAACGCGTTGTCGGGTGCAAGGCGGTCCTCATCAACTCGCCGTCAAATCCGACGGGGAGAATTGAGTCTATTGAGAATTTGAAAGAAGTGGAGAGAATCACAAAAAAACTCGGTATCTATCTCATCTCCGACGAAGTGTATAAGGATCTTATGTATGAGAGGAAGAATTATCTTCTACGCGGCGATCATATCATCACTATTAATTCATTTTCAAAGACCTTCGGGATGTGCGGGTATCGCGTGGGTTATCTCTACGCGCGGGACCGGGAGTTCACGAATAAGGTGATTGAAATGAAAGTTCATACATCCATGAACACGAATATCTTGGCGCAGGAGATGGCATACGAAGCGACGAAAGTTCCGCGAAGCTTTGTGAACAGACAGACGAAGATTTGGAAGGATCGGCGCGATTTTATCTATCAAGGACTTGTTGACTTGGGGTTTGATCTTTGGAAGCCGGAAGGTGCGTTTTATGTCTTGCCAAAAATAAAAAATCCTGCCAGAGTTGTTTCGGAGCTTTTTTACAAGCATAACGTTATCGTCTATAACGGAGAGTGGTTTGGCGCCTCGGGGCGCATCCGCTTGAGCTATGCCCTGGATATCGAAAAGATCGAAGAGGGCCTTCGGAGAATTAAAGAATATCTGAAGGGAAAAGAAAGCTGGCTTCGCTGATTCATTGACAATCCGCATTTGCAAAAAGGGAGGTGCTTCCATGGGTTTTCTATGGAAAAAGGAAACGCTTTGGTTTGATGAAGAGCTTTTGGAAGGCATGACTCTGTCTTTGAAGGTTCAGGAGCCGCAGCATATTCTGCATAAGTCGGATCGGGAGCCCCGCGCTCCTCAAGAGATGCACATTTTCCAGAATTCGATATTTGGAACGGTGCTCGTCATTGATGGAGTGTTCCAGGTTGCGAGCAGGTTCGCGTACATCTATCACGAGATGCTCGCGCATA
>JBBUDR010000084.1:4903-15261 GCA_038057195.1 Patescibacteria group bacterium | reverse complement strand
GTGTTCCAGGTTGCGAGCAGGTTCGCGTACATCTATCACGAGATGCTCGCGCATATGCCACTCATATCCTATCGCAATCCGTACCGAGTTCTTGTCATCGGCGGAGGCGATGGGCTCATTCTCTCGGAGATCGTGAAACATCCGTCCGTTCAGGAAATCGTGATGGTTGAGTATGACCCGAATGTCGTCAAGTTCTGCAAGGATTACTTTCCGGGTTCGCGCGAGGCGTTTGAAAACGGAAAAACGGAAGTCATCTTCGGGGACGGTGCGGTATTCGCCGTCGAGTATGCCGGAAATCCATTTGATGTTGTCATCATCGACTCATCGGACGCCGACGATAGCAATCAGAAAAATATCAACAATTCGATTTTCAGCGATTCGTTCTATGGGAATCTGAAGACGCGCTGCATGCATAAGGACTCCCTGCTCATCAGGCAGACGGGCTCATATCTGCTTCAGCCGAAAGTCCTTCCAAAGACATATCTCGCTCTTCTCGGTATGTTCTCTTATGTCCGGCCGGTGAATATGTTTTCCGAACCGTTGTACCCTCCATGCTTTTCTCTCTGTATGGCATGGGATAGTTCGGAGCATATTGCGTTGGCGAAACAGCAAATTATGAACCGATACATTGAGCGCGGACTTGAACCGCTAACCAAGCATTACTCGCCCAATGTCCATATTAGCTCTCGGGTTTTCCCGAAGGAAATTGCCGATATGCTGTCTGAGCTTAAAAGAAAGTCCGGCATGGAAAAAGTCAAACATGGTTCCGATCCGTAAGCCCGCGCGCATCTCCGCGCGGGCATTTTTATTTTCATATCGACCGAGCGAATCGGAAAAATGACAACCCTTACTTCGTTCATGTTTAAGGAATCTTCGCGGTGATACGGAAACTTCCCAATAGAGGCCGTATGGTATAATAATTCAGCCTCTATTGCGCGCCGCGCTTAACGGACGATTGCGCGGCATGATTTCGAAAAAATCAAGTGATTTCATTCGCCTTGCTTCATGAAATCATGTATTATATGTTTTTAATGGAAGGAGCTGATGCATTTTGCAAACGCATACAATCAGCTCGTTTTTTATGGCATTTTTATCAAACATATTTGGAGACGCAAATAAGCGTTTTCTGAAAAATCTCGAACCGCTTATTACCGACATCAACGCGTTGGAAGACGGCATGAAGGGGATTTCAAACGAAGACCTGAAGTTCCGGACTCAAAAATTGAAAGACAAGTTTGCGTCGGGGAAAACTTTGGATGAAATACTTCCGGAATCTTTTGCGGTGGTTCGGGAATCGGCGCGCCGCACGCTGGGGCAGAGGCATTATGATGTCCAGCTCTTAGGGGGAATTGTCCTGCATAAGGGCAATATCGCCGAGATGCGGACCGGAGAAGGAAAGACGCTTGTCGCGACACTTCCTTCGTATCTCAATGCTTTGACTGGAGGGGGAGTTCACGTTGTGACCGTGAATGATTACCTGGCCCGCCGCGACGCGGTATGGATGGGGCAGATTTATGATGCCTTAGGGATGTCGGTTGCGTGCATCAATCACGATTCAAGCTTTCTCTATGATCCTCTCTATAAGAACGAAAAAGAAGGAGGGCCCGATGATAAACAGCGCGATGAGACGGGCTCGTTTCATATCGTGCAGGAGTTTTTACGCCCATGCAGCCGCCGCGAAGCGTATGCTGCCGATATTACCTACGGAACAAATAATGAGTTTGGGTTTGATTATCTTCGCGACAACATGGTCTATCGTGCCGAGGATATGTCCCAGCGCGGGCATCACTACGCGATTGTTGACGAAGTAGATTCGATTTTAATAGACGAAGCGAGGACTCCGCTAATCATCTCCGCTCCCGACGCGGAATCCCCAGAGCTCTACAAGACATTCGCAAAAATCACTCCACAGCTGAAAGAAGATGCTGATTATAAAATAGATAAGAAGTTTCGCGCTGTTCAGATTACCGAAGAAGGGATTGATAAGGTGGAGCAGATGCTCGGGATTGAAAATCTCTATGAAGAAAAAGGCGTGCGGTTTGTACATCACTTAGAGCAGTCTCTTCGTGCGGAAGCGCTCTACCACCGAGATAAGGACTATGTCGTCCGCGGGGGGGAAGTCATTATTGTCGATGAGTTTACGGGCAGGATGATGCCGGGAAGGCGCTGGTCCGACGGCCTGCATCAAGCGGTTGAGGCAAAAGAGAGTGTGCATGTGAATCAGGAATCTCGGACGCTTGCGACGATCACGTTCCAGAATTATTTCCGTCTTTACGAAAAACTTTCCGGAATGACGGGAACGGCGCAGTCATCAGCGGAGGAGTTTCATAAGGTGTATGAAATCGACGTGACGACGATTCCGACGAACAAGCCCACGAAGCGGGAAGACCTTCAGGATTTTATCTTCAAAACCGAAAACGGAAAATTCAAGGCGGCAATGGAGGAGATCAGGCTCCGGAACGAAACGGGCCAGCCCGTTCTTGTTGGCACGGTTTCGATTGAAAAAAGCGAAAAGCTCTCGGGGCTTCTCCGGGTCGCGGGCATCCAGCATACGGTCTTGAACGCGAAGAATCACGAGAAGGAAGGAGAGATCATCGCCCAGGCGGGAAGGAAGGGAGCGGTCACGATCGCGACGAACATGGCGGGGCGGGGTGTTGACATTATTCTTGGAGGGAATCCGCCCGATAAAAAAGAAGCGGATGATGTCAAAAGCGTTGGGGGGCTCCATGTATTGGGGACCGAGCGCCATGAGGCGCGGAGAATCGATGATCAGCTTCGCGGCCGCGCAGGACGCCAAGGGGATCCAGGGTCTTCGAAATTCTTCGTTTCTTTGGAAGATGAGCTCATGCGCGTCTTCGGAGCGGAAAGAATCAAAGGAATGATGGATATGCTTGATTTTCCCGAAGACATGCCGTTGGAGCACGCGATGGTATCAAAATCGATTGAATCGGCCCAACAGAAGATTGAAGGATTCAACTTCGATACGCGGAAGCACGTTCTTGAGTACGATGATGTGATGAACAAGCAAAGAAGAGCGATATATACTCTCCGCCGAGGCATATTGTTGGGCATGGACGCGGAAGGCGGAAAGCCCGTTCGAGAGCGGATTATGGAGATGATGGACGAAGAAATTTCGCGTCTTGTTTTTATGCATAGCCAAGGGCTTCCATCGGAATGGCAGACAGATACGCTCGCCGGTGTCTTCTCTGAAGTTTCTGGATTTTCTAAAGATTTATTTCTTTCAAAATTCAAAGAAATCACGGATAGCAATGGAGCAGATGAGGCGATGAGGGAAGAAATGCGCGCTTTTATTTTTGACGCGCTTGAGAATGCGTATAAGGAAAAAATTAAGAGCATCGGAGACGAGCAGATGAAGAATCTTGAGAAGGTCTACGCGCTTCAGGCAATTGACGGTCTCTGGATGGATCATCTTGATACGATGGATCATCTTCGCGATTCTGTCCGTCTTCGCGCGTATGGCCAGCGGGATCCGCTTGTTGAATACAAGAACGAAGCGGTCCGCCTCTTCCGCGATTTGCAGAATACCATCAGGTCGGCTATCGTCGCCGCGATATTCCGCATCGGCGCGGAATCCCGGCAGCCGGCGGTATCAAAGCCCATCATGATGAACTTCAGTAATCAGCAGGCATCAAAACAAAAAGGAAGCGAAGTTGGCCGGAACGATCCATGCCCCTGCGGAGCTATAGACCCCACAACAAACAAAATATATAAGTATAAAAAATGCGGACTCATAAACGCTCCGCATCATAAAGCGTAGAACGGAGCCCTACGCAAAGTCCAAGAGTGGTTCGGGAAAAAATATAAAAAGTGTCATGGGGCGTGAGTATATGAAAACACTTAAATTCAGACACAATTTAGTTCACAAAATCTTGGATGGAAGTAAAAATGTTACATGGCGGCTTTTTGACGACAAAGATTTACAAACAGGAGATCAGCTTGAATTTATCGACTGGGAAACTGGAAATAAATTTGCCGAAGCAGAGATCGTAGGAGTGCGAGAAAAGAAATTAGGAGAGATTAGTAAAAAAGATTTTGAAGGACATGAGAAATACGGAAACAAACAAGAAATACTGCAGCATTACAGAGAATGCTATGGAGAAAAAGTTAATATGGATACAGTAATTAAAATAGTTGAATTTAAACTTCTGCGGGCTAGTCAATAAGTAAAAAAGTGTCATGGGGGGTAGGGATGAGTTTTTGCAAAGAAAAAAGAGCGTTTTAGAGTGACGCTCAGCACTTGAGACTAGCTGGGGTTTCCCCATCTCAATTCGCGAATTTCTCGAGGATGTGCCAGGATGCCAAGGGCAACCATACCCCCCAAGAGAATCATCCACCCAGTTATTGCTACAAACGGAGACTGTCCGAGAAAGCGAAGCCCAATTACCCCGACCATCCCCGTGAGCAAAGTGATTTCCACGAATTTGAGAAAGAGAACAAACCAACCGACCGCGATTGCAAAGAGCTTCATCTTGCTGCCTCCTTCTGTAAACCTGCCTCTATGAGGGAATCCAGTTTCAAAATTCAGCGGGGGCATAGACTGTGTAGGCAGTGAAGACCCTGACACCTACTGCAGATTTCTCCGTGCTTCCACTGACAAGTGACGCATAGACTCCTTCCGCATCCATTGCATGGTCCATATGGCCAGACGAGTTTTTCTTTGCATATCTCGCACTTAAGTTCCATATTATATTATTGTACCTCCTTTAGTCTAAAGTATACTATAATAATAAATTTTTGTCAATACCTCTTGGTAATATATAAAAAAAGATAAGAAATAAGGGATATTGAATATGGAAGAACATAGGAAGAAAGTAATCTTTGCGAGTATGGAACATAAGCAGAAAAAAATTATCATTGTTCACGGCTGGGAAGCATCGCCGGAGAATCACTGGTTTCCCTGGCTGAAACTTGAGCTTCTGAAACTTGGCTGTGCGGTTCTTATCCCCGCAATGCCAAATACGAATCATCCAATAATGAATGAATGGGTTTTACATTTAGAACATATCATCGGAAAGCCGAATGAAAACACCTATCTCGTTGGGCATAGTCTGGGTTCTGTCGCGATTGTAAGATATCTCGAATCGCTTTCAGAAAGAGAAAAAATCGGCGGGGTGATATTGGTAGCTGGGTTTCTTGAGCCGATCGGGTATGCCGAACTCGATAGTTTTTTTGCAACGCCGTTTGATTTTGAAAAAATAAAAAGCATAACAAAGAACATCATCTCAATTCACTCCGGAAATGACTCTGTCGTGCCAATGAGAAACAGCGAATTAATCGAGGATAACCTTGGAGCAGAACGAATCATAGTGCAGAATGCAGGACACTTTAATGGAGGAGACGGATTTACCGAGTTTCCCATTGTACTTGAAAAGATGAGAGAATTAATGAATAGACCCTAATCAAGCAATGGAATCAAAAAACCAATATCTGCATGAAGTTGCGATAACGGCAATCGTCGTCAAAGACGGGAAGTATTTGATTACCCGCCGATCGCCGAACAAAAAGCGTTTTCCGGGGATGTGGACGGTGCCGGGCGGGAGAATGGAATCAAGCGACTATCTCCAACTGCCGAAGGACACGGAGCATTATTGGTATAATGTTCTTGAGCGGACGCTTCGCCGCGAAGTAAAGGAAGAGGTCGGGATTGAAATACAAAACATTGAGTATGTGACGAGCTTGGCGACGGTGCATACCGATGGGTCTCCTTCGCTTGTCATCTCGTGTCTCGCCGACTATGTGTCGGGAGAAGTTGAGCTTCAAAAAGAGGAGTCCGATGAGTTCGCGTGGGTCTCTCTCAAGGAGGCAAAGCGCTATACTCTCATTGATGGGATTTACGACGAGCTGATGATGGCGGAAAACAGGCGCGGCGCCGCAAGCGCTCGGGGAACTGCGGGGAAAAAAACAAAAGGAAAAAAAGCGGAGTGGAAGCGGTCTTCATGATATGAACATAAAAGAACTCGGGCACGTCGTCTTATATGTCTCTGATCTTGACCGGTCAGCTCATTTTTATGGGGATACTCTTGGGTTCAAGATTATTTCTAAAGAGAACGGCTTTGCGGTATTTTCATCCGGGCGGACTCATCACGAGCTTCTCCTGATTGAAATCGGCATCGAGCCGGAAAAAAGAAAGGATCTCAAGCCGGGACTCTATCATATCGGCTTTAAAATCGGAGATTCGCCCGATGATGTGAAAAGGGCGTATCATGAACTGAAAGAAAAAGGAGTCATAATCGTCGGAGCCGGCGATCATACGGTAACTCATAGCCTGTATATCCTGGATCCGGACGGAAACGAGCTCGAGCTCTATGCGGACGTATCGGATGAGTGGAAGAAAAATCCAAAGTCAATCATGACGCCCGTGAAGTCGCTTGATTTAAAGAGCGAATAAGAGATACTATCTATATATGACAATAAGAGTAATCTATTTTTTCGACAAGCTGGAAGATTCGATTCGTGGGTCATTGAGCAGGCGGCCCGTCTTATATACGGCGATTGGGAGCATTGCAATTGTCCTTTTCTGGCGGGGGGTATGGATGACCGCGGATCTCTTTCCGTTTCTTACCGGTCCGGTATCGATTGTATTGAGTGTTGCGGTCCTTCTTGCAACGGGATTATTCGTCTCATTTTTTGTTGGAGACGCCGTGATCATCTCCGGAATGAAGAAAGAAAAGAAAATCATGGAAAAAACGGAAAGCGAAATCAAATCTGAAGAGATTGCTTTACGGGAGATCAAAAGAGACCTTGAAGAAATGAAAATACTCCTTCGGGAGCTGAAGAAATAAAGAGCATTCGGCAACAGACCCGTTATCCACAGGCAGTTTGACTCTTCTCTTAAGTCGTCTATACACTTGAACTATATATGGAGACGGAAAATAGGAACTATTACATAATCGCAGCGGTTGTCCTCGTGCTTATCGGGGGGATTGTTTTTGCGAGGAACCGATCCGTCAAAGAGAGAGAACGCGCCGAAGCTCCTGAACATACGACTATTTCCGCCTCTACCTCTCCGGATCTTGGGCTTGTTATTCCTGAAGATATTCCGTACCGTCGCCCATCTGTAAAGCCCCTCCAATCGGCGCCCCAGCAGACAAAAGAGGGCGACCCAATCGTCTATCTTACGGCAGACGGCTTCAAGCCATTTATCACAAAAGTGAAGATAGGGAGGAGCGCCGAGTTCATCAATGCTTCCGGAAAGGCGATGCAAATCGTCATTAATGACGACCAGGGATCGCAATATCCGGAATTCAATCAGACGACACCGGTCGGAAAGGGGGAGAAGTTCACCTTCGGCTTCATCCGAAAGGGGGTTTGGGGATACCACAATGGGACAAGTCCCGTAGACAAGGGTATCATCATTGTTGAAGAAGCTCAGTAATGTCAATATATCTTCAAAAGCGCCGTATGGCGCTTTTTTTGTTTCTTATGCTATATTCATAAACAACAATGAGTATCATTGAAGTGAAAAATCTGGTGAAGAAGTTCAATGGCGTCACTGCGGTCGACGGCATTTCTTTTGATATTCAGGAGGGGCATATCACCGGCCTCTTGGGTCCCAATGGCGCCGGGAAAACGACGACGATTCAGATGCTTCTTGATCTTATCACTCCGACGAGCGGAATGATAAAGATCTTTGGCAAGGAAATGAAGCATCACCGAGAGGAGCTTCTCGGCAAAGTGAATTTTTCATCCCCATATGTCGCTCTGCCGAATAACTTGAAGGTATGGGAGAATCTCGCTACATTCGCGCGTCTCTATGGCGTTCGAGACATACAGGGGAAGATCGATGAACTTTCTGATTTTTTTGGCATCAAAGATCTTCTTCCAAAAATGACCTCAACGCTCTCAACGGGCCAGCTTACGCGCCTGAATCTGACAAAAGCGCTTTTGAACGATCCCAAACTTCTTTTACTGGACGAGCCGACGGCCTCCCTTGATCCCGATATCGCCGATCGCACGCGAAAGCTTCTCCAGAAAATTCAAAAAGAAAAAAAAGTGACGATTCTCTACACATCGCATAATATGGCGGAAGTGGAAGAGATCTGCGATCGCATCATCTTCATCAATCACGGAAAGATACAGGATGACGGGATGCCAGCGGAGCTGATCAAAAAATACGGCCGTGCAGACTTAAATGAAGTGTTCCTCACGATTGCGCGAGGTCAGGAAAACCAAGAGGCGAAGGATTTTGAAACTATACTAAAAAAGTAAATATGAAGTGGCACCGGATACAAGGCATTCTCATGCGGCATCTCTATCTCTATCAGCGAAGCCTTCCCCGGCTGATGGATATTTTTTATTGGCCGGTATTCAACCTTTTCCTTTGGGGATTTATCAGTACTTTTATTGATAAATTTAATATTGCGGGCTTCAATGCCATCACCGTTTTGCTTGGTGCCGTTATTTTTTGGGAGCTCTTTGGATATTCCCAACACGCAGTTTCCATCTCTTTCTTGGAAGAAGTATGGGAGAAGAATTTTTTGAATCTCTTTGTCACGCCGCTTACGGTCAATGAATTCATTGCCTCATCATTTCTTTTGGGCTTCATCCGGATACTCATGGCAGGATCCGTAATGGCTGGCCTTGCATTCCTACTGTATCACTTCAATATTTTTACACTCGGATTTTTTCTCATTCCATTCGTACTGAACCTACTCATGTTTGGCTGGACGATCGGGCTTGTTTCAACAGCTCTCATTCTCCGTTTTGGAACATCGGCCCAGGTACTTGCCTTTGGGTTTACGGCAATGTTCCAACCGTTCAGTGCCGTCTTTTATCCTGTTTCAGCGCTTCCAGATTCAGTGCAATTTATTGCCTATTTACTTCCATCAACCTATGTGTTTGAAGGAATGCGCTCCGTGATTGCGACCGGGCATCTATCGCTTGAGAATTTTCTCTTAGCGGTCGGCACAAATCTTGTGTACCTTCTTCTTGCATTTTGGTATTTCCATCGAATGTTCGCATTGGTCAAAGAAAAAGGGCTTCTCATGAAGCTGGATTAGATTAACTCTTGCCGTTTTTTAACATATATGGTATCATGTAAGAAACGTCACTGGAATCACCCAGCGCCGTATCGACGAGAGGAGGGGAGCGCATGAGAAGAAAGTCGCTTACGATTCTCGCATCACTGTTCTTTGCATTCGCAGTTGCTTTCGCGTTCGAGTCGCCGCCGGCCAAGGCTTACAGCAATGTGGCCCAGCCGACCACCATGAATGCGGAAGGAGTCGGAAATCCGGGTCCGCAATATGCCGATATGAGCTTCAGCAGGGCCGTCATGACCAGTACGCCGAATGAGGCCGGCACCGCGATTGGTTGCTCGCAGAGCGTGTACGCTTCGGCGGGCTCCATCGCCATCACGCAGAGCCCCCACGATATGATGATCAACGGGGGTGCGCGGAATCTATATCCTTTCAATAACTTCCGGGCCGGCAATTTGGACGGGGATGATCCGTGTCTGTGTAAAAAACACCTTTTCGCCCAGGAAGGGAATCTGGTCGCGCTGCCAAGCAGACCCGTTCTCTTGGCGTAAGAAGGTAAGTCCGGCAAGAACATCTCTTGCCTATGAGAGAGTCAGCAGGGTTGCTCGCGAACGCGCGGGCAGCCCTCTTTTTATTTTTGATATTTTTTGATACACTCGTAGTACGAATATAATATGACAAAAAACAGCGCATACATTCTCTTAATTCTCATCATCGCCGGAACGCTCTTTTTCTATTACCGGACCCCGGCAAAACCCCTTTCCATCTGTGAGACTGATGCCTTGAAAGCGCTCGCATCATGGCAGGGGGCCACGGGGAACCGAGTTGGGGCAATCGAATTTGCGAACATATCAGATTATCCCTGCTATCTCGAAGGGTATCCCGATATTGAAATGAAAGATTCTTCGGGTCTTCTTCTAAAAACCGAGCAGAGGAAGAACGGAGGGACTATTGAAAAAATAATCTTGGAGCCGAAGCAGATGGCGTTCGTGAACTTTTCATGGAACAATTGGTGCGGAAAGGTCCCGAATCCGCCGATCTCGTTTCAAGTGACGATCGGAGATATTCGTAATTATCTTGTTGTGCCTGCTACCAATCTCCGCGGAGGAGTTCTCACGGATACACCGTCCTGTATTGGTGCAACGATTCCTTCCACTTTTTCATTCAGTCCGTTCTCTCGTCCTCAATAATATGAATAAAAAAATAAGAGACGCGATTATCTGGATATGCATCATTGGGGCTCTCGCATGGACGCTATGGTGGATGTATGGCCAGATTCCAAAAGGGGAGGATTACAGCAAGGACTATCCGATTGTGGGGCAGACACATGTTGCTGTCGGGGCGTCTCATGCTCCCTACAAT
>JBBUDR010000084.1:0-4893 GCA_038057195.1 Patescibacteria group bacterium | reverse complement strand
CGAACACATTCCTCTCAATAGCCAACCGCCGACGCCGTACAATTCGAATCCGCCGACATCAGGTCCTCATTATGCCGAACCGGCGGATGAGGGGTTTTATGGCGCGCCGATTCCCGATGAGCGGGTCGTTCATAACCTCGAGCACGGGGATGTCTGGATTGCGTATCGCCCAAATCTTCCCGACAATGTGAAGGATATGCTTCGGGATATTGCGAAGAAGTATGACAAAGTTATCATCACTCCGCGGGACGCGAATGACTTCGATATCTCCGTGGTCGCGTGGGGGAGATTGGACAGCTTTAACTTGGATAATGGAATTCTTGACCGCGAGCGGGCGGAAAACTTCATCAAGAGGTACGTCAATAATGGGCCTGAGAAAGTTCCTGCATCGCTTCATCGCCAAGAGTAAGCAATATATGACAGATAAAAAAACAATACGGCGCATTGGAGGGCATGTGGGAGTGGCTGGAGGGCTCAAGAACGGAATCGCTCGCGCCGTTGAGATCGGGGCGAACACGATTCAGATATTCGGCTCGTCTCCCCGGCAATGGTCTGTTCCGGGCCACTCAAAAAAAAATATCGAGGAGTTCCAAATAGAGGCGAAAAAGCACGGCATCTTTCCGATCTATCTTCACGCGAGCTATCTCGTCAATCTTGCGAGTCCGGACCCCGTGATGCGAAAAAAATCGGAGGCATCGCTGAAATCCCAATTGCAGCTTACGAACGACATCGGAGCCGATGGGCTTATCTTTCATATCGGGAGTGGGAAGGAGATGCCGCGCGCCGATGCGATAAAAGTTGTTGTTGAAGCGCTTTCGCGGGTTATAAAGTCGGTGAAGGGGCCGGCAGACCTTATTATTGAGAATAGCGCCGGGGGCGGGCAAAAGGTCGGTTCGTCAATCGAGGAGATAGGGAATGTCATAAAAAAAGTCGGGCATCCGAAGATAAAGGTCTGCTTTGACACCGCGCATGCATTTGAGGCGGGGATCATCGAAGAATACACACCGGGGAATATCAAGAAGCTTCTGAAGGATTTTGAGAAATATATCGGGCTTTCCCGCTTGGTGGCGCTCCATGTGAACGATTCGAAAACCGCGTTCAATTCCCATCACGATAGGCATGAAAACCTTGGGGAGGGATATCTCGGGATTTCAGCGTTTAAGAATCTTATGAAAGAGCCATCTCTCGCAAAGGTTGCGTGGATTCTCGAAGTTCCCGGGTTTGACGGGGAGGGTCCGGACAGGAAAAATATCAAGATTTTGCATTCACTGATATAATATCCATATGATTCAATTCAGCGAGTACACGATAAAAAAGCATGTTCTCATCGCTTTTGTTATTCTTGGAGTCGGTATTTTAATTGGGATTTATCTTGAAGCGGAAAAGATTTCCACCAGGCTCTCGCTGGAATCGTTCAGCGATGATCTGGATACGTATTCAAATGATTTCTACGGCTTTACAGTTTCGTATCCAATTCTCCGATATTCGGTTGATACGGAGCGCGCCGCGGATGGCGACAACATCTACTTTATTCCTCGCAGAGCGACAAAAGACCAGGCGACCGTTGTCCATGTGGAGGAGGGGAATAAGAATACGTACGTTCAGAAGCTGCTGGAGTCCCAGGGCGATAATGACCCGATTTCTCAGCGGAATATCAAGATTGGGAATGAGCTTTCGGCAAAACAGTTTCTATTTTCTATTACTCGCGACTCATCGGGCAATGCCGCCATACCGGCGGGGGAAACATGGAGGGAGATACAGACCATCTTCAGTAAGAACGGCTACGTCTTTGATGTTCGGCAAATCTACAGTGGGGCGCTGGACGAAATCCATCCCTTACTTCTCACCTCTATTCGGATTCATTAAGGAATCTTCGGAATAGAGACTACAAGGTATACAATAAGATAAGGAATCTTCGCAATCCACGCTGTACGGTATCCATATATCCAGCGTGGATTGCGAAGTGATTGCATTCGCTTCGCTTCATGCAATCAGAAGTGATTTTCCTCGCTTTGCTTCGTAAAATCAAATGAAAAAAGAAACTGCTGAAGAAAAAAAGCAGCGCGCTTCTGCCGTTTTGCGGATTTTAAAGAAGACGTATCCGAAAGCAGGAATGATGCTTCGATACTCGAATCATATCGAGCTTCTCTTTTCCGTCATGATGTCAGCGCAGTGCACAGATAAGAAAGTAAACGAGGTGACGACAAAGCTTTTTAAAAAATATCGGACGCTCGGCGATTATCTTCGCGCAAAGCCAAAGGAGTTTGAGAAAGATATCTATCAGACGGGATTTTACCGCATGAAGACCCGACATATTCTCGCAACAGCGGAGATATTGGATACAAAATTTCATGGAAGGGTTCCGCGCACGATGGAAGAGCTTGTAACACTCCCTGGAGTCGCGCGAAAAACCGCGAACATCGTCCTTGGGAACGCGTTCAATATTGTTGAAGGAATTGCCGTTGATACTCATGTGAACCGCCTTACAACACTTCTTCACTTCACAAAAGAGAAAAATACCGATAGAATCGAAAAGGACCTTATGAAATTATTTCCTCGCGGAGAGTGGTTCACGCTCACCTACCGCCTCATCGAGCATGGGCGCGCAATCTGCATCGCGAACCGCCCGAAGTGCAATATCTGCCCATTACGCACGCTCTGTCCCTCATCTCGCGCAATTATATGAAAACAATCATTTTTATCATTGCATTCATTGGCATTATCGCGGGAGGCCGTTATCTCCTCTCGCAGCCGCCCCAAGAAAGTCCGGCGAATCAAACAAATCCTCAAACTTCACAAAATCCTATGGAACCAAAAAAAGTGACAGTCAAAACATCAAGGGGCGATATCGTGCTTGAGCTCTACCCGGCGGTTGCTCCACAGACGGTGGAAAACTTTGTAAAGCTCTCAAAAGAGGGCTTTTATGACGGAACGAAATTTCATCGCGTGATTCCGGAGTTTATGATCCAGGGAGGGGATCCTCTGTCAAAAGTTGATAGTCCGCTAGCGGGAACGGGCGGCACGGGGTACGCATTTAAGGATGAAATAAATCCGCGCTCTCTTGGCGTTCGCGAGGATGTTATCAAGCAATATGAAGCAGTGGGATATACATACGACTATTCTCTGACTTCTTTGCCCGTTGATGTCGGTTCGATCGCGATGGCGAACTCCGGTCCAAATACGAACGGCAGCCAGTTCTTCATCGTAACGATGCAAGCCCAGCCGCATCTCTATGGAAAGCACACGGTCTTCGGGAAGGTCATCCGGGGAATGGATGTGGTCCGCGCAATCAAGCAGGGCGACGCGGTTCAAAGCGTTCAGATATTACAGTAGAAGTTTTCTCTGCCATTGGGGTTGACATTTTCTCCCCAAACCCTATAATCAAAGCAATCATAAAAGCCCCCCAAAGGGCTTTTAAAAAAGAAAAAATGTTCGATACAGTCATCAATTTCATCAAGGAAACGAGAGTTGAGATGAGCCGGGTCACCTGGCCGACGCGAGACATTATCGTCCGCGATACGATTCTTGTCGTTATAGTGAGCTTGGGGCTTGCGGCCTTTCTCGGCGCACTGGATAAGGTATTCACGTTTTTAGTAACCACATTCTTGCTCTAACCTATGCCAAAACAATCGGGAGAATTCGGACGGAACTGGTACGCGATTCATACCTATTCGGGATACGAAGACGCAGTCGCGAGGAACCTCCGCCAGCGCATAGAATCCATGGGAATGGAAGGAAAGATTTTTTCAGTTCTCGTTCCAATCGAAAAAAAGATCCGCATCAAAAACGGAAAACGGCGCGTCGTTGAAGAGAAGATCTATCCTGGATATGTCCTCGTCGAGATGATCGTAACGGATGACTCATGGTATGTCGTGCGGAATACTCCGCGCGTGACGGGATTCGTCGGTTCGGGGACGACTCCGACCGCGATTTCCGGCGATGAGATCGAGATGCTCGAGAAGCGGATGGGCATTGAAGAGCCGAAGTTCAAAATCGATGTCCAGAAAGGCGATACCATCAAGATAACCGATGGCCCGTTCAAGGAGTTTGACGGCAAGGTATCGGAAATTGACGAGGAGCGCGGGAAGATTAAGGTTCTCATCAATATGTTCGGGCGCGATACGCCCGTGGAGCTCGACTCATTGCAAATTAAGAAGATTTAATGTTTATATTCGAAGGTTGCGAGAATCTATAAACATTAAACCGAGCACATATATGTATTTTGTTTATATGTTGAAAAGAGGTGATAATGGAATGACATATATAGGTTTTACGAGTGATATTGAACGAAGAATAAAAGAACATTCAACGAAAGAGCCGAAATTAGTCTATTATGAAGCGTATCAGGATGAACGAGATGCGCGGAGTCGGGAATTAACATTAAAGCAACGAGGACAAACTGTACGAAGATTAAAAGAAAGATTACGATATAGTTTATAGATACATATATGTGCTCGGTTGCTCATAATTGTAGTGAAATATATTCGCTACGCATATGAGCTCATATATTTCAACAATTATGGCAAAGGCAATCAAGACAATCATCAAGCTCCAGCTTCCTGCAGGCGCGGCAACGCCGGCTCCGCCGGTTGGCACTGCTCTCGGTCCTCATGGATTGAATATCGGGGAGTTCGTATCAAAATTCAACGAGCAGACTCGCGGACAGTCGGGGACTATTATTCCTGCCGAGATTACGATCTACGAAGATCGGACATTCACCTTCAAGCTAAAAACTTCTCCGGCGTCCGATATGCTTCGGAAAGCGGCGAAGGTTGAAAAAGGTTCGGGAACTCCGAATAAGGATAAGGTTGGAAAAATTACCCGCGCGGACCTTCGGAAAATTGCCGAGACGAAAATGGTTGACTTGAACGCCAATGACGTTGAAGCGGCCGA
>JBBUDR010000083.1:5018-6206 GCA_038057195.1 Patescibacteria group bacterium | reverse complement strand
TTCGGGACGGCGCCGACGGAGGCGACCTCGTCTTAAAAGTCCCCGTCGGGACGATCATCCAATGGATTGAAGCGGGCGATGTAAAGCAGAAGATCTCTCCGGAGCAGAAGAAGGAGCGGGAAGTATTGCGGATAGGCGAGAGAGTCCTCGTCGTCAAAGGAGGTCACGGTGGAAAAGGCAACTTTCTTTTTCGCTCTCCGGGGAACACGAGCCCACGCCAGTTCCAGGAGGGGCTTCCCGGCCAGCGCTTTACGATGAAGCTTGAGCTGAAGCTCATCGCCGATGTCGGTCTTATCGGCCTCCCGAATGCCGGCAAGTCGAGCTTATTGAACGAGCTCACGAAAGCAAAAAGCAGAGTCGCAAATTATCCGTTCACGACCTTGGAGCCGAGCTTGGGAGTGTACTACGAGCTCATTCTCGCCGACATTCCGGGGCTTATCGAAGGTGCTTCTGCTGGCAAGGGCTTGGGCGTGAAGTTTCTCCGCCATGTTGAGCGGACAAAGATTCTCTTTCATCTGATTTCCGCCGAATCCGAGAATCCGGCAAGGGACTACAAGACGATAAAAAACGAGCTGAAAGCGTATAACAAAGAGATGATCAAAAAAACGGAATACGTATTCTTAAGTAAAAGCGATACAGTGTCCGCAAAGGAGCTGAAAAAGAAGATGACTGCCCTGAAGAAAGTCAGTAAACATGTCTTTCCTATCTCCGTTCATGACTGGGATAGCTTGGAAAAAGTGAAAACAATCTTAAATACAATACAGGCGAAGAAGTGATATATGAAGCACTTCGTCTATATTCTTAAATGCGCCGACTCATCTCTCTATGTCGGGTGCACGAATGATGTCGAGAAACGAGTGAAGCAGCATAATGCGTTAAAGTCAGGAGCGCACTATACGAAAATTCGCCGGCCAGTTATATTGAAATATACGGAGGAGTTTAAAACATTCAAAGCGGCGCGGGCCCGCGAAGCGGAGATAAAGCGCTTTACTCGGGAGAAGAAATTAAAGTTAATTCAAGCATGAGTCATTCACATCACAATCATGCGCATCATGAATCAAGCACGGCGGCAGATGCTACCGGATTTTATACATGCCCGATGCATCCCGATATTGTGAGAGATCGGCCCGGCATGTGCCCGGAGTGCGGGATGAATCTCGTACCCGCGAAGAAAACGACAAAGAAAGC
>JBBUDR010000083.1:0-4918 GCA_038057195.1 Patescibacteria group bacterium | reverse complement strand
GAGCTTGCTGCCAAGTTGCCCGGGATGATGACACTTATCGCCATCGCCATCACGGCAGCATACCTCTACAGCTTCTTTTCAATACTTTTCGGCGGGCATCATGATCTTTTATTCGAACTTTCATCGCTGATCGCCATTATGCTTCTCGGGCATTGGATTGAGATGAAGTCGGTGCAAGGCGCACAGGGGGCGTTGCGGGAACTGGCGAAGCTCTTGCCCGATACCGCAGAAGTCGTGAGGGGCGGAAAGACCGAGATCATACCTTTGAACGAACTTCGGGCGGGGGATATTGTATTGGTAAAGCCCGGAGCGAAGATACCCGCTGACGGAAAAATAATAGAAGGGAGGTCGGACATCAATGAATCCGTCATCACCGGCGAATCAAGGCCAGTGGAAAAAGGCGCAGGCGCGTTGGTCATTGCCGGCTCTATCAACGGCGATGGAAGTATGAAGGTAGAAATAGAGAAAATCGGCGAGCATACGTTTCTTGCAGGAGTGATGAGGCTCGTTGCCGATGCGGAAGCGTCAAAGTCGCGTCTTCAGATGATTTCCGATCAAGCGGCATTTTATCTCACTATCATCGCGATTGTAACGGGAACGATGACCTTCGGTATATGGCTTTTTGTCGGAGCAGGCATCGTGACAGCGACCGAACGGCTCGTCGCCGTCCTCGTCATCGCGTGTCCGCACGCTTTGGGGCTCGCTGTTCCTCTGGTTGCGTCGATCTCAACCACGATGGCGGCGCAGAGCGGCCTGCTTGTGAAAGAGCGTCGCGCGCTTGAAGCGGCGCGGAATATCGATATAGTTCTCTTTGATAAAACAGGGACGCTTACCAAGGGGGAATTTGGGATAGACGCAATTATCGCAAATGACGGCGTACGCGAAGATGCTATTCTCAAAATCGCGGCTTCAATCAATAACAATTCAGAGCATCCATTGGCAAAGGCGATGATAAAGGAAGCAGAAAAACGAAACCTCGCTCTAGTTCTCGTCAAAGATTTTTCCCGAGTTGCCGGGAAGGGCGCAAAAGGAATTATTGAGAACAGCCAAGCATATGTCGGAAATGATTATTTTCTTGCAGAAAACAACATTGTTGTTCCGCGTGAATATCAGAATAAAATAGATGCATTATCGAAGGAAGGCAAGACGGTCATTCACGTTATGCTAGATAAAAAACTTCTCGGGAGCATCGCGCTTTCCGATATGATTAGAGAAGAGTCGCGTGAGGCAATTCAGACCCTGAAGAATCTCGGCGTTAAGACCGCCATGATTACGGGCGACTCCGAGGACGTCGCTTCGTGGGTAGCAGGAGAGCTTAGCATTGATGAGTATTTCGCGAAAGTCATGCCGGGCCAAAAGGCAGAAAAAGTCAGGTTACTTCAGGGGAAGGGTAAAAAAGTCGCGATGGTGGGGGATGGCATCAATGACGCTCCGGCTCTTACGCAAGCGGATCTCGGCATTGCCATCGGCGCGGGGACGAACGTGGCGATTGAATCAGCCGGGATTATTTTAGTAAAAAACGACCCAAGGGATATTCCGAAAATTATCAGGCTCTCAAAGCTTACCTACGCGAAGATGATACAGAATCTTTTTTGGGCGACGGGATATAATGTCGTCGCCATTCCGCTCGCCGCCGGCGTACTCGCTTCAAGGGGCGTCATATTGGAGCCGGCAGTCGCCGCGGTCTTCATGAGCGTATCGACGGTGATTGTTGCGCTGAATGCGGTTTTACTGAGAAGGAAAATATTATAACTTTAACATTCAAGATGTATGGAATTTGATTACACCACAACTACAACAAAAACCTTTGATGAGGCGGTGCAAAGCGTGCAAGACGAAATCGCCAAAGCCAGTATGCGCGTTTTATATGTTCACGACGTGCAAAAGACTTTAGGCGAGAAAGGTTTTGAAAGGGAATCATTCAAGATTATTGAATTTTGTAACGCAAAGTTCGCCAACGAGTTTTTGAATAAGGATATAAACATTGGGCTTTGTTTGCCGTGTAAAATAAATGTGTATCGTAAAGATGAACACATTTTTATTTCCGGCATGCGGCCGATTATTTTGTCTCAGTTTTTTCCGCACGCTGATTTGGGCGAGCGGCCGCAGGAAATCGATCGCATCATCCAGCACATTATCAGTAACGCGAAATAGCGCATGAAAAACACAACACTTTTTATATTCATTGGAGTGATACTCATCGGTGCGTTTGTGCTTGGAAATGGAGGGTTTTTGCCGCCTGCCGCTGTATCTGCCGTGCAAAGTCCAGTCGTTGATCTCAAGGATGGTGATGTTTTTGATCTCACCGCTGCATATGTCACGAAAGAAGTTGATGGGAAAAACCAGACAATGCTCGCTTACAATGGTTCCATCCCCGGACCGACTATTCGTATCGCGCAAGGTGCAGAAATTACTATCAATTTCAAAAACAATACCGACCTACCCGCTCTACTCCACTCACACGGCGTCAGAATGAATAATGCCTTTGACGGCTCGCAGATAGTGCAAAAAGAAATAAAGCCGGGCGAATCATTTGCGTATACGCTTATATTTCCCGACGCGGGCGTGTATTGGTATCATCCGCACGCAGCAGAGGTTTACGGGCAAGATCTCGGGCTATACGGTGCATTTGTTGTTATGCCAAGCAATCCAAAATATTTTCCGCCGGTGAACCGCGAGATACCGCTTTTCCTGTCCGACATACCTATTAAGAATGGCACCATTACGCTCAATAAAAATAGGACGAGCCATTCGCTCATGGGGCATTACGGCAATGTAATGCTTGTGAACGGAGAAGAACAGTATGTGCTTCAGGCAAAATTAGGGGAGGTCATACGGCTCTATGTGATAAATGCCGCAAATACTCGGCCATTTAATTTTTCTGTTAAGGGATTAAAACTCAAACGTATCGGTGCCGATAGCGGCGCGTACGAAAAGGCATTATTTGTAGACAGTGTTGTACTTGGTCCATCGGAGAGAATAATCGTTGACATACTATTATCTGAACCCGGATCGTATGACATACAAAATAAAACTCCCGAGAAGACCTATTCTTTAGGGACTATTGTCGTTGGAAATGAAAAGGCGGATGCTTTGTATGAGAGTGAATTTAATGCATTACAGAATAATCTGGCAACAACGCGAAGCATCGATCCGTTTCGCGGGTATTTCAAAAAAGAGCCGGACAAACAAATAAAGCTCTCGGTAGACTTCATGGGAAATATGCAGGGCATGATGGGTGGCGGACATATGATGCCTGACGGCACGGTGATGAGCGGTTCTATGATGATGAGCGCGGCAAAAGACGGGATTGAATGGGAAGATGATATGCAGATGATGAACGCTATGTCGAACGCCGATACTGTCGGATGGAAGATAGTTGATCAGATGACCGGCAAAGAAAACATGGATATTGATTGGTCGTTCAAACTCGGCGAACCGGTCAAAATCCGCATCTTCAACGATCCGAATTCCATGCATCCGATGCAGCATCCGATTCATTTTCATGGGCAGAGATTTTTAGTGGTTGCGCGCGATGGAGTTCAACAGACAAATTTTGTATGGAAAGATACGGTGCTTGTTCCATCGGGACAGACAGTCGATATTCTGCTTGATCCGTCCAATCCGGGCGAGTGGATGGCGCACTGCCACATTTCGGAACATTTAGAAGCGGGAATGATGTTTAGCTTCAAGGTGCAATAATTTCGACGCAAGCGTATAATGCCATAAAGGTCGATTATCCTTTTCTCAAAGGAAATTATATGACAAATCTACAACATCTTTTGAAAGTAACGACTGCATGGACGAGTATCGTCTATATCGTATGTTTTGGCGGCGTTGCGCTTTTTCCGGCCGTACGTCCGCTGTTTATGCGGTACGCGCTCCATACCGCGACGAGCTTTGGCGAGAACATTATGACATTCGCATCATTTATCTCGGGTCTCGTGATATGGAATATTGTCGCTCTTCTTTCGGCGGGTCTGTTTGTTGTTCTATTTAATAAAATAAAAGCATAACAATATGATGGGATATGGATACGGATATGAGGGCATGATGGGGGTGGGGGCGTATGGCCTTATTACGTGGCTCGTGATACTGGTCGATCTCGTTCTCCTTGGCATCTGGCTCTGGCAGCAAATTTCAAAAAAGTAATATTTTTATAATTTTGCGCTCTCGTAGTATGCTTTTTCTACGTGTTTTGGACTCTATTATGAAGAGCTTATATCCTTTATTTTGATATTTTGACAATACGGTGAGCCGGAGATAAAATAGAGAGGTCGTAAAATGGTTAAACATCATTCATTATTTATAACTAAATATCTATTATGAAAAGAAATCTTTTATTAAAAATCGTCGCAGGAGCGGCGTCTCTCTCGATAGCGGTACCCGTGTTTGCGCAAGAATCCGTGCCTGTTCCTCTACCTACCAGACCGGCTGTTCAGCAGGATATTCGGGATGCTCGCCAGGAAATACGGGGAGAGATAAAAGACGCGCAGGAAGGCGCGCGTGAGGAAATAAAGGATACCCGCCAGAAAATAAAGGCGGATGCAAAGGAATTTCGCGATACCGCTCGCAAAGAAATTGAGAATGTCAGGAAAACAGGCGGCACGGCTCAAATTCAGGCGAAACGAGAAGAATTAAAAGCGGCAGGAGAGCAAAAAAGAGAAGAGTTCAAACAGAAACTTGAGGATTCAAGAAAAGAGTTGAAGACGCGCATGGACGCCAAGAAGCAAGAATTGAAAGACCGCCTTGCAAAGATAAAAGACGAAAGGAAAAAGGCAACTGTTGAAAAAATCGATGGGCGGCTTGACGCGCTGAACGCAAAACGCCTCGAGCACTTCTCGAATGTTCTTGAAAAACTTAGCGCTGTCATGGAAAAAATAAGCGTGCGGGTTGAAAAAGCGACAGAAAAGGGGCT
>JBBUDR010000082.1:0-1877 GCA_038057195.1 Patescibacteria group bacterium | reverse complement strand
TATTCTCTATGTTTTCGCGGGGTTTTATCTTCTTGTCGCTCGCACAGCGCGCGGACTTGAAAATATCGCGAAACAATTAACCAGCGGAAAAGCGGAAGAAGCCTCGATTCTCAGCAATGACGAGCTTGGGAAAGTCGGAGAATCCTTCAACGCCATAGGCCGGGCGCTTATCGCATCAAACAATGAAAACCTAGAAAAAGCGCGTGAGCTCAAAAAAAGATCCGATGAATTTGAGCGTATGAATCAATTTATGATTGATAGAGAGGTGAGAATATCGAAGTTAAAGGACGAAATCGTGAAGCTAAAGGGGGGGGCATAAGCCCGCATAACGCCTATTGTATGGAGACATCACAGCATTCATCATTTGTGCCCAACCTAGAAAAAATTCAAGCTGAGCTTCAACATAAAACAGAGGAGCTCCAAGGGGTTCGGATTGCGATGATGAGCCTACTTGAGGATTTGGACAATGAGAAGAAAAAAGTTGAGGATGAGGTACGGGAGAAGACCAAGGAGCTGCGCGAAGAACAGACTCGGCTCCTCGCGTCCATTCATAGTCTTTCATTCGGTTTCATCATTGCCGGCATACGAGGGGAGATCCTCCTTAAAAATCCGGCAATCGACAGCATCTTGGGAACAAAAGGCGCTCTTACTTCAATGACTGATGTTGCCGCCTTATTCGGAAAGAACTTTGATATCATGAATACCTGCGCGCAGTGCGTTTCTGGGAAAACAATCGTTCGGGCGAAAGACATCTCATACGGCTCGAAATATCTTCGCGTTTCGTGCATCCCGATATTTTTTTCCAAAGAATCAGACGAGATTCTTGAATATGTCGTGCTTATTGAGGATGAGACGGAAGCGAAAGTCCTTGAGCGCTCGAGAGACGAATTTTTTGCAGTTGCATCCCACGAGCTTCGCACTCCATTGACTGCGATTCGCGGGAATGCCGAAATGATAAAGGAGATGTACGCCGATACGATAACCGATAAGGATTTCAAGGAGATGATAGACGACGTGCATGAGGCAAGTATCCGCTTGATTACCATCGTCAATGACTTCCTTGATGTATCGCGCCTTGAGCAGGGAAGAATCACGCTGAAAAAGGAGCAATTTGCGCTCCCTACACTGATTGAAAAAGTACTGAAGGATTTAAATAAAATGGCACGTGCGAAGGGTGTCGTGTTAAAGTTTTATCCCCCGGCAAATCCGATGCCCTTGGTGTTTGCCGATACGGCCCGCATTGAGCAAGTGCTTTTTAACATCGTGGGGAATGCGATTAAATTCACCGAACATGGGGATATTGAAGTGAACACCTCATTGGAACCTTCCGGTTTTCTGAAGGTAAGCGTACGCGATAGAGGAATTGGCATCTCCCCGCATAACCAAGCCCTTTTATTCAGGAAATTCCAGCAGGCCGGAGAACAGATGCTCGCCCGAGATGTGACGCAAGGAACCGGACTAGGGCTTTATATATCTCGCTTATTGATTGAAAGCATGGGAGGGACCATTGGACTTGAAAAAAGCGGTTTGGGGGATGGAAGTACCTTTTACTTTACCGTTCCTATTTCTTCGTGATATCATGAGTGTATAATGCCACCATATGAATGAATAAAGTTTTTATAGCAGAAGATGACGAGTACGTCAGCAGAATGTACGAGCGGGCATTTCGCCTTCACGGATTCGAGGTTGAAGTGGTTTCTTCGGGGAAAATCGCCCTGAAACGACTTCAAGAAATGAGCCAAAAGCCCTCGGTTATTGTCACTGACGCTCTCTTGCCAGAAATGAGCGGAAAAGATCTCATACGGAGGATCCGGGAAGATACAATATTCCGGTCCATACCAATTGCGGGCTTAACAAATTCATTTTCAATATAAGAC
>JBBUDR010000081.1:0-1314 GCA_038057195.1 Patescibacteria group bacterium | reverse complement strand
GCGATATACTTGAACGCTTCGTATCCTTTTCGATGCCCCTCAAACGATGGGAGATGATGCTGTTGTGCCCAGCGGCGGTTTCCGTCCGGGATGATTGCCACATGCTTTGGTACCATATTACGCGTACTGCTTTAATGCCTTGATGTCGTTTAGCTGGACTTCTTTCGTATTGGGATTATAAATCGCGGCTGCGGGGTGATACAAGGGAATGATTGTGATATCTCCGTACGGAGCGCGAGCGGCAAATATCTTTCCGTGAATGACGCTGATAGGACGAAGCTCTTCTAGAAGGCCGAACTTCTCCATGATATACCCCATCGAGAATCTGCCCAAGGTCGCGATTACTTTCGGCTGGATGATATCTATTTGCCGATCAAGAAACGGCGCGTACGCGGAAATCTCATTGGGGAGCGGGTCGCGATTCATCGGCGGGCGGTCTTTCAAGATGTTTGTGATATAGATATTTTCGCGAAGAATACCGACTGACCCGAGAAGTTCACCCAAAATCTTCCCTGCCGATCCTGAAAAGGGCTTGCTGGTCAGCGCCTCATTTTTCCCCGGGGCTTCACCGATAAGCATGACCACCGCGCGGTGGCTTCCCTGCCCGATGACGGGATAATATCTGTTTTTTACCCGATCTTCATACAGGGGCGATTCCTTGAAGTTCAGCACGTCATCCCGGATTTGGCGCATATGTTCCGTTCTTTCGTCCGAATTGCTCATGGGTCTATTGCTAATCAACCCACTGTATCCTATTTTTAACGATAAAAAAAGAGTTTTGCTCTTCTTTATAACTCATCATATCGGCGAAAGGTTTAGAGGAATTGATGGGCAAATCCCGCGAGAAAAAGGATTCCGATAACAAGAAGGAAGAGTCCGTGGATGTGCATTGAGTATTCAGACGGGCGATTTCCATTTAAAACAGCCTTCCGATAAATGAGAAGTGTCATCACCCCGTCCAGGGCGATTGAAAAGCTCCCGACAAACCCGATAATAGCGAGATAATCGCTCATGCCGGAAAATATGAAGAGGAACGGGATAAGAACGGTGAGAAACCATGACATTCGCCACCCGAACCCCAAATCCAAGTGCATCATCCCCTTCAAGACCGATCCTAAGATAATGAAGGCGTTGAAGGTCGATAGGATTCCGATAATGCTCCCGAAGAAAAGGATCTTCCCCCCGAGAACCTGCGAGATGCCGAGTATGGCTTCTTTCGTCGTACCGAACCCCGACACTCCGACAACGGAGAGCGCGAAGAGGAAATACAGAACTGCCGGAAGAACCGAACCCGTAATGATGGCTTTTCGAAGA
>JBBUDR010000080.1:0-13296 GCA_038057195.1 Patescibacteria group bacterium | reverse complement strand
CGGGGCTGGCTTCCTTGGTCTGGTTTCGTTCAGCAGTTTTTGATAAAATAGGTTCGAGCCAAACTGTAAAGACACACCACGATCCTGAATTCCGATAAATTCATATCCATATTTTGTTGCACGCAGTCGGTAGGGTAATCTTTCTCTACGAGAACGATTTACCGCGCAAATTTGGCAGGAGTATCTCTCCCTACGAAAGCAGTATGTCATTTGTAGTTAATGCCCCTTTAAGAGGGTGAAAAGTTATAAAAAAACCGCGACCCTGTTCCAGGTCGCGGTTGCCCGCCGTTGAATTCAATCACGCATGGATTGTCTTAATTTTGCAACTAAAGTTTTCTTTATGAGTGGATTTTCGCAAGACCTTTGGTCAATTAACTCGGTCTTCGCATAGAGTGTCCCATTGCAAGAAAACAGGAGAAGCCCGACTCCGTAGCGCCCATCAATGTGGCGTCCATAGTATATCAAGTTGTTGATGAGAGCATTTCCGAGTACGTTCACATTAAATAGGATTCCTTGCACGCACAACTTCTTAAGATTTTTCGGGAGGTTGTCGCATTCTTTTACATCCACGACCGTTTCTTTTGTTTGCAAAACAGGGATGATATAAATTTGGGTATCTCGCGTGCCTTGCCATACAGCAGGCGTTTTGTGTTCTCTCTGAAGTTGGTAGTGCTGATTGAGGTTTAAAGATCCATGGTTATCTTTATCTACGAAGACTAATGCGAAGATTTGCCCGCTAGCTAGCTCTCTAAAGAACGAAGCGCCAATCGAGTACATTATTGTGAAAGGGTATTCAATAGCCCAGTATTCAAGCACCCCCGCCTCTCCCAAAGGGGAGACGTCGGTCAATATGACCCGCCTTTCTTTCTCTAGTTCCGTTAGGTGTTTTTTTGCAGGTAATAACGCGCTGGATTCTTTGTCCTTCCGAATGTTTAGCGTACCGTCATATGTCAGCACTCTTTTCAAGTCGATCAGTTTGTTTGCACTTTTTTTCAAGGTACACCCCCCTTATCTGGTTATTTTCATATAAAGCACCATGCTTTATCTCTAAGTTAAACTTAGCATTATTTCTACATAATGTCAATACATGTTGGAAATAATGACACAACATATCAATTATGACCTTGTTTATATGGGTGCTTACCTGTTGATGATGTATTGACAACAATGGCACTTTCGGTATACTTGATTAATGATAGAACAAAAATTAAAAGAGATAGGGCTTTCCGAAAAAGAGGTTGCAGTATACCTGTGCATACTCCAATACCAAAAAATATCCCCATCGCGCGTAGCGACGGTGACCACTATCCACCGTCCTACAGTATATAGTGTTGCCAAGGAGCTTATCAGAAAAGGCCTTATCGCTGAAGACGAGACGGGAACTGTAAAATATCTCGTCTCACTCGGAGAAGATGCATTTGAGAATCTCACAAAAGATCAGGAATATAAAATTGCCAATATAAAAAAGGAGCTTCCCGGTATAATCACCACACTCAAACAAATCCCAAAACAAGGGGCATATTCAATCCCCAAGATTCGTTTTATTGAAGAATCTAGGTTAAGGGAATTTTTGATATCTCAATCTGCGGTATGGGCTAAAAGTGGAGCGATGGCGGATAATATATGGTGGGGCTTTCAAGACCATACCCTACTCGAGAATTATGAAGATTGGGCCAATCATTTTTGGACTCGTTTTCCTAAAAACATAAAGCTTAATTTGCTTACCAACAAAAAACCTGTCGAGACAAAAATAATGAGTAAAAAAGCGTATGCCCCGCAAAGGCATATTAAATATTGGGGCGGTGGATCAGAATTTACCGCAACTCATGTAATAATCGGCGAGTATGTTCTTATGATAATGACGAGGGAACACCCTCATTATTTAATAGAGATACACGACAAGGCAATGGCACAAAATAGTAGACACTTATTTAAATCAATATGGAACTTAATCTAATTGATAGTTTTAGCATCACCTAAACAAAGAATCAGTGCTCTTGTCGCTATTCCGAATCACTGAAAGCCAACCGGACAGCTTTCTTTTATATGTGCCCTCGGCATGAGTATCTCTCCCTACTGGAGCAGTACACCCTTCGTATCGTGCTCGTTTCACTCCGCGCGTGCGATACATTACCGATTTTGGAAATAGGTTCTAACTTGGTACAATAAATACACAGACAGAAAAAGTCAAGCGGTTTGGGTTCGCCTCGCTTCGCTCGGCGGTCAAAACATATTTTTTTGTGCTCAAAAACGAATTGGCAGTTTCGATTGGAGGAAAGAAAATTTTTTAATCCAAATCATAAAACTCTTTTTAATAATTAACCAATAAAAATATATGAGCACAGAAAATCCGTTCAACAATCCTCCACAAGAAACTCCAAAGCCAGAGGGGGGGGAAACTAGAACGACCAATAAGGGAACCAAACCCCGAAGAACAGAACTTATCAGAAGAGCAAGAAGAGCAGTATGAACAATGGATGAAAGATCATCCGGAAACTGTAATAGCCCCAGAAGACTTACGTGAATGTGGGCCAGAAATTGCGGAATTCGAAGAGATGCTTGTTTCATTTGAATTGATACATTCTCTCGCAGACCTGCATTTGATTATCGACCTCAAGCCAGAAGATGCCCCGAAGTATCCTTTACGAGAATCAGCCAAGGCCGCACTCATTCCTATCGTGGCAAAACTGAACATATTAAAACAAGAAACAAATATTGCGCCTGAAAAACATGAGGAATTGAAAGCAAAATACAAGCATCTCTCAAGAGCTGTTGGAATGATAAACGGCAACAAAGTAGATCATAATAAGTAATTAACGTCATATTCATACAGTGAGTTATCAAAGAATTTGTCGCCAAAGAAAAACTTGTGGTTTGATTCCACTCACCATCCTGAACTCGTCGAAGGAAAATTGTTACCAGCGCGGCGGAGCCGCGCTTTATGGGGGCACTGTATTTATTTGAAAAATAATGTAGGATAGATTGGTATTTTTATACGCGCCCATAGCTCAGCTGGTAGAGCAGTTGCCTCTTAAGCAAATGGTCGCAGGTTCGAATCCTGCTGGGCGCACTATTACATAGGATTCGCCTCTTCCTTCTGTTTTGGTTTATTCTTTTTTAACAGCACTCTTCTCGAGTTGTTGTTTTTGTATGTGGATAAAGAAGAAGTATCTTTTTCCGCTCAATCTTCTATAATAGAAGAAATTATTACTCTTAAATATTTTCTCTATGGAACAGCAGACAAACAGCACGACGTGGATCATAGCGCTTGTTGCGCTCATTATCGGCCTCGGCGGAGGATATTATTACGGAAAAGCCCAGGGAGCCGCAGAAGAACGGGCGATTGAAGCGGCCCGAAAACAGACGGCGGACACAGCGGCCGCAAAAGCAGTGAATCCGTTTGAATCGGCGACGGCAAACCCGTTTGAATCGGCGACGGCAAACCCATACGATACCGTAAAAACAAATCCTTTCAAATAAAGTTATGAAAAAATATCTTATTATTCCGCTTACCGGACTTGCCGTCGCCGGATTCGCAACATTTGCGTTTGCCGCTTCCGTTTTTGACATTCAATTTCCGGTTGCAGAGCTCGGAAACTGCGCGGACAGAGATGCGTGCCGAGTATATTGCGATAAATCAGAAAATGTCGACGCGTGCCAGGCATTTGCGAAAAAATTCGGATTGGAAAAAAAGACAGAGAACATTCAGAAAGATTTTGGAAAACCAGGACCGGGTGGATGCATAGGAGATGCGTGCCGGGCATACTGCGCCGATGAAAGCCATCAAGCGGAGTGTCTTGAGTTCGGCCACGCAAACGGATTTATATCCGACAAGCAATACCAAGCGATGCTGCAGGTTATAAAAGAAGGCGGACCGGGCGGATGCAAGGGGCCCCAATCATGCAGGACATACTGCAATGATCCGGCGCATATTGAAGAATGCGCATCATTCGGAGAACGGCATGATCTTGTTTCTAAAGAAGAAATTATGCGCCTCAAAAAATCCGGTATCACGGCTGGCCCCGGAGGATGCAAGGGGAGTGATGCGTGCCGGACATACTGCGATGATGCTTCGCACGCCGAAGAGTGCATTGCATTCGGGCGGGACAACGGATTTATGTCAAAAGATGACGCCGAGCGCTCGTTGAAATTAGTCCGCCAAGCAGGACCGGGCGGATGCAGAGGAGAAGCATGCAGAGAATTCTGCTCAAAGGAGGAGAATATAAAGACCTGTACGGATTTTGCCGAACAAAACGGGCTTCTTCCAAAAGAAGAGATTAACCGAGCGAAAGAATTTCTCAAAGCGACCGCGGAGGGGGGACCGGGCGGATGCAAAGGAAGAGACGAGTGCCGAAACTACTGCGCTGACCAAGCGCACCAAAAAGAGTGCATTGATTTTGCAAAACAGCACAAGCTATTGAATCAAAATGAAGAGCATGATGTGGAATTAGCACAGAAAATCGAAGATTCCGTGAAGGCGAATGGGGGACCGGGCGGATGCAAATCGAGCGATGAGTGTAAAGTGTATTGCACCGATCCTTTGCATATTGAAGAATGCATCACATTCGCATCAGCGCATGGCGGCATCTCGAAAGAAAACGCAATGCAAAAGCTCCATGATTTTACGCAAAAGCAGTTTGAACAGCGCGGCGAATTCAAGCCTGATGAAGAATTACATCTCGAGGAGGAAGATTTTCGCAAGCACTTTGAAGACACATTTAGAAAAGAATCAGAAAACTTCCAAAGAAAAATGGAAGAACGTAAGAGACAATCTCCCAAGGAGTTTCCGGGGCAAGGCATTGAGAGTTTCCCGGGCAAAGCCGGGGGCGGATTTCCTCCTCGTAATAACGACGAGATGATGAAAAAGCAGTTTGAACATCGCCAAGAGTTTATGAAAAAAGAGTTTGAGAACCAGCAAGAAAGACAAAAACGCATAAATGAATTTCATGGACGACCCGAAGGATTTCAACCGCTTGAAGATCGAGATGCCAATGACATATTTGAGGGATTGGGGCCCAAAGAAGGAACTCCCGGAATCTTCAGCCCATTTAACCAAAAACCTGTGGAATTTACACCCCCAGATGGAAGCCAGCTACCGCCTCAAGAGTTCTTGCCGCCGCCAACTACATCATCTGTGGCGCCCACACCATTCCCGATAAGCGAGCCGTCACTACTCATACAGTAAAACTTAAAAAACGCTCCATAACGGAGCGTTTTTTAAGTTTCTTTTTTTCCATGAAATTTTTTATGGACCTCGCGAAGCGTCTCATCAGTGACGTGAGTGTAAATTTGCGTCGTCGTAATATGCGCGTGCCCAAGCAATGCCTGCACGGAACGGATATCGGCTCCGTTCCGAAGAAGATTCGTCGCAAACTGATGGCGCAACGAGTGAGGAGTCACCTTTTTGGCGATCCCGGCTTTTGCCGAGTACTTCTTTAGCATCCTCTCAATGGAGCGGGTAGTCAGCCGAAGCTCTGATTCGTTCTGATACGCGCCATGTTTCGGAATATGAATGAATAGCGCGTCATCGACATCCTCGCGTTTCTTCACATACTCTCCAATTGATTTTTTTGCGTCTTCCGAAAGAAAGACGACTCGAAGCTTATCGCCCTTTCCGCGCACAGTAAACTCTCCGCGCTTCGTATCAAAAGAATTTCTGTTCAATGACGCGAGCTCGGAGACGCGCATGCCAGTTGAAAAGAGCGTTTCAAGAATAGCTCTGTCGCGCAACGACCGGATATCTGACCCGTCCACCGCTTTCAGAAGGCGAGAAAGTTCGTCTTCTTCCATAAACTGAATCTGCCGAGATGGCATCTTCCCCAATTCTATCTTCTCCGCAGCGAGCGTTTTGATATCGCGCTTCGCAAGATATTTCAATAAGCTTCGAAGCGCGATCAAATGATAGAGCTGGGTTGATTTTTTTATCGAAGAGCCATCAGGCGTTTTGCAGTCATTCAAATGCACGCGATACTTCCGAACTATCTCTTGCGTGATATCTTCCGGCTCTGAAATTTTTGCGTAATCAAAGAAGCGATTCAGGTAGCGCTCGTAGTTTATCTTCGTCCTCGGAGAGCGGTTTCTCTCGATCAGTAGGTGATCATAGAAATCATTGGCAAGCGCTCCTAAATGAGTATTTCGTTTTTTACTCTTTGGATCTCTCATATATATGCAGTATAGAGAAAAGAAGAACGTCGGACAATATTTCATTGGTTTTTGCCCAGAGAACCCATAAAAACGAGAAAAAGGGCCTTATTCTTGCATAATTTCGGTTATTATGGTAGTATCGTCCCATGCTTCAAACAAAAGAAAAATCAAAACTCATAGAAAAGCACCGAACGCACGACAAAGATACCGGGTCTCCCGAAGTCCAGCTCGCGGTTTTTTCCGAACAAATCAAGGAGCTCACGGAGCATTTGAAGAGTCATCCGAAAGACAATCACTCCCGAAGAGGGCTTCTCGGAATGGTCGGAAAGCGAAGAAAGCTTCTGCAATATCTCGAAAAGAAGGATAAGGTCCGATATGGAAAAGCAATTAAGAAGCTCGGACTGAAAAAATAAAGGGCCCCTAACCCCTTTATTTTCTGAAAGAAATCTCATGACCGTCATCAAGCATAAGGAACAGCGCGTTGCGGTTCTCATCGACGTGCAAAATCTCTATCATTCGGCGAAGAACATCTACAGCGCCCGGGTGAATTTCAAAGAAATACTGAAAACTGCCATTTCCGGACGGGCTCTTGTCCGTGCCGTCGGATACGTCATCAGAACGGAATCGGGAGAGGAAAGCGCGTTCTTCAAAGCCTTGACCGAGATGGGGATTGAAACGAAAACAAAGGATTTGCAGGTGTTTGCAGGCGGAATGAAAAAGGGGGACTGGGATGTCGGCATGACGATTGACGCAGTCAGGCTCGCGAACACGTTCGTGAACACGATTGTTCTTGTCACAGGAGACGGCGATTTCATACCGCTCGTCGAGTACCTAAAGGCGCAGGGAATCCAGGTTGAAGTGATGTCGTTCGGACGATCCGCTTCAGGAAAACTGAAGGAGGCGGCGGATGACTTCACCGATTTAGACGAAAATCCGGCAAAATATTTATTAAAAATACCGCAGTTGAGGAAGAGAAAAGCATACTAGAAGGTAAATTTCTAATCTCTAATTTACCTAATTTCTAATCAGCGTCCGATAGAAAAAATACTATCAGAAATTGATTAGACATTAGAAATTACGCATTAGAAATTCTCTCACTCTACATCCTCTTCTCGACTCTCTGCGAAAGAAGCAATGGAAGAAAAAACGTACTCCTGCCAGCTGGGAGGAAAAACGCTGACAGCGACATTCAGCTCGCTTGCCGAACAGGCGAACGGAAAAGTCATGATGCGCTACGGCGACACGATGATTCTCGTCACGGCATGCTTGTCGAAAAGCCAGCGCCCGGGCATCGATTTTATGCCTCTCTCCGTTGATTACGAAGAGAAGTATTACGCAGCCGGCCGAATCTTGGGAAGTCGGTTCATGCGCCGAGAATCGCGTCCATCGGAAGAAGCAATCCTTTCCGGACGCCTCGTCGACCGCACCATACGGCCGCGCTTCAACCGCCGAATGAGAAATGACGTCCAAGTCGTCGCGACCATCCTTTCAAACGACGATAATGACCCCGATGTCATCGCGATCACCGGGGCGTCCATCGCGCTTTCCACTTCGAATATTCCGTGGAGCGGACCGATTGCGGCGGTGCGCGTCGCCCGCATTGAAGGGGCTATCGTCATAAACCCGACCCATACGGAACGGGAAAAGGCGGATTTCGATATCGTCGTCTCGGGAACGGAAGATAAGATCAATATGCTCGAAGCCGGCGCAAACGAAGTTCCCGAACACGAAGCATTGGAAGCGATCAAGAAAGGCCTTGAAGAAATAAAAAAAATCATACATTTTCAAAAGGAAATCATAAAAGAGCAGAGCGTTGCGAAATCGGAAATCAGCCTCGCCGAAGAAAGCTACGAGATTCCAAAAGACATCCTCCAGAAAATCGAGCACGCCCTCTACCAGAAGCATAAGCAGACCCAGCACGAAGGACTTTCCACAGTCAAAGAAGAATGGATGACATGGGCGAAAGAAAATCATGGGGACGAGTTCTCCGCGCAGAAAGCGGAACATGCGCTTGAAGAGGCGACAAACGACATCGTCCATAAGCGGATTCTCGGGAAAGGCGAACGCCCCGATGGGCGAAAGCCGGACGAGCTCCGCGGTCTTTTCGCAAACCCCGGAGTCATCCCGCGCGTGCACGGCTCTGGGCTTTTTGTCCGCGGTCAGACCCAGGCATTGACCTCGCTCACCTTGGGCGGACCCGGAGATTCGCAGATCATCGAAGGCATGGAAGTTCGTGAAAAGCGCCATTTCATGCACCATTACAACTTCCCTCCGTTCTCAACCGGAGAAATTAAGCCGATGCGAGGACCGGGAAGGCGCGAAATCGGACACGGAGCGCTCGCAGAACGTGCTCTCTCGCCGATGCTCCCGAAAAAAGAAGATTTCCCCTACACAATCCGATTGGTTTCTGAAATCCTCTCTTCAAACGGCTCTTCGTCTATGGCGGCGACGACAGCATCGACGATCGCGCTGATGGATGGGGGGGTCCCGATGAAAAAGCCGGTATCTGGAATTGCAATGGGACTTATGATGGACGAAAAGGGAGAGAATTACACGGTACTGACCGACATTCAGGGACCGGAAGACCATCATGGAGATATGGATTTTAAAGTTGCGGGAACACGAGACGGCGTCACCGCGATTCAGATGGACGTAAAAATCGAGGGTGTCACCCTCAAGATTCTTGAGGACTCGTTTGCACAGGCGAAAAAGGCGCGTCTTGAGATTTTAAGCGTCGTTGAGAAAGCGATTCCCGCCCCGCGGGCGGATCTCTCGCCGTTTGCCCCGCGCATCATCACGGTCAGAATCAACCCGGAGAAGATCGGAGCGCTCATCGGACCGGGAGGAAAGAACATCAACGCGATCATTGATCAGACCGGGGCGCAAATTGATATTGAAGACGACGGTTCGGTCTTTATTACTTCGGTTGATAAAGAAGCGGGGGAAAAGGCCGTTGCTCTCGTCAAAGCTTCAACGCGCGAAATCCTCGCGGGAGAAATATTCCAAGGAAAAGTGACGAGAATATTCCCGTTCGGCGCGATGGTTGAAATCGCCCCGAAGCAGGAGGGTTTGGTACATATATCGGAAATATCGGATCAGCGGGTTGATAGCGTTATTGACGCGGTGCGCCCCGGACATACGGTCACCGTAAAAGTGAAGGATATCGACGCGCAAGGAAGAATCAATCTTACGATGCGAGGCGTCGAACAAAAGTAACACAATCATCAGTCATCAACATTGCATTATGGCTGAACCTACCAACCAAGGACATAACGAGAAACTGGACCCGCGGCTTCGGACAATGAAGTCGGATGCCGAGGTGTATCTGCAAGAGTCAAAAGAATCACCGGCATCAATCGTTGCGCGGTCTGCCGTCGCCAGTGAAGGAGAGAAGCACCCGTCTCGATTCTCCCTATTCTTTCAAAAAAATAAGCGCATTATATTTTTTTCCGGAATTGGGATTATTGTCATTCTTTTGATTGGCGCGGCATTCTCTCTTCTCTATAAAAAAACCGCCGAAACTCCCCGCGTTACCCAACAAGAGATTATTCCTCCGGCGTTTTTTTCCATGGAGAAGACGCGGAATATCACCGTCAAGCAGGATAACTTCGGCGATTTCAAACAAAACCTTGGCCTCATCCAAAACGAAGGAGAGCGGATCGGGATCTTGAAGCGCGTCGTCCTTCTTGTAAAGAAAGGGGATACCGACCGGCTTGGAACTCTTCGTGAGTTTTTTGCCGCAGATGGCATCGACCCGTCCGATTCGCTGGCCGAGAACTTTGAAACTTCCTTCAACTTTTTCCTGTATTACCAAAAAACAGGGGTTCGGAAGGGCCTTATCATCCCGATTGCGAGCGAAGCAAAAGTGTTCCGTACCCTCATCGACCAGGAGGGGCTTCTTCGAAACGCATGGGGAGGACTGTATGATCCCGTTGACCCAAAGGGCTCTATCGCGGCATTTGAAGACATTACCTATCGGAACATCGACATCCGCCGGCTCCAGCTGTCTGAAAAAGACGATCTCGGATTTTACTATTCAATCTTCAAGCCGAAGAAGTATCTCGTGATTACGACCTCATACGAAGCGATGAAGACGGCATTGGACCGGATCTTTGACTCCCTATAATTTGCCAGTGGCGTTCAGACATACTAAGATAAAGGTTGTATACCTAAAAATTATGTTAGACCCGCACATCATAGCAGAGCTTGAACGAAAACTTGAAGAAGAAAAAACTCGCATCGAAAAGGAGCTTTCGGAGATTGCAAAAAAAGACCCGTGCATAAAAGGAAAGTGGGAAGCAATCTATCCTAAAAGCGAGGATGATGGGTCTTCCTCGTCCGGAGCAATTGAAGAAATGGCTGATGAGATCGAGGAGTATCACGAGCGCCAGAGCGAAGAGCGCGCGCTTGAAGAGCGGCTGAATGAAATCAACGAAGCCATGGCTCGAATCGATAGGGGAACGTACGGCCGATGCTCCATCTGCGGAGAAGAAATCACTCTAGAACGCTTAAACGCAAATCCCGCTGCCGCGACTGATATCGCCCACGCGCCGAAAATCTGATTTTTTCATGGTTATTATCTCTTCTGCGCAGATAGTCGGACTCGACGCCCAAATTATTTCTGTGGAAGTTGATGTTTCCCCCGGGCTTCACATATTTTCAATCGTCGGGCTCGCCGACAAGGAAGTTCAGGAGTCCCGCGAGCGCATCGGAGCGGCAATCAGAAATATTCATGCGCGCGCCCCTCATAAGCAAAGCGGGCGCGTTATTGTTTCTCTCGCTCCGGCGAACATAAAGAAAGAAGGTCCTCATTTCGACCTTCCTATCGCCATGGGATATCTTCTTGCGTCCGATCAGACGGCATTTGATCCGGAAAAAAAGCTCTTTCTCGGAGAACTGGGCCTCAACGGAGCGCTCCGACCGATTCACGGAGTATTGCCAATGGCATTGGAAGCGGTGGCGAAAGGATTCCGTGAAATCTATGTCCCGAAAGGAAATGGAAAGGAGGCTGCGCTTGTTGAAGGCATTCAGGCATACGAGATGGAAAGCATCCAGCAGCTTCTCGATCATCTGGAGGGAAGAGCTCGATTACATGCGCTTCCAAAAACAATCTTTCGTTCCGAATCAAAAGAGATGGCGGTTGATTTCTCCGACATCCGAGGACAAGAACACGCAAAACGCGCGCTACAGATTGCGGCCGCAGGGAACCATAATATTCTCTTATGGGGACCCCCGGGTTCTGGGAAGACGATGCTCGCAAAGGCATTCCCCGGAATACTTCCTTCTCTTTCGTTTCCGGAAGCATTGGAAATAACGAAGATACACAGCATCGCGGGAAGTCTGAATTCCCGGGAGAACCTTATTTCTTCCCGCCCGATCCGCGCGCCCCACCACACCGCTTCGCCAGCCGCAATCATTGGCGGAGGAACAAACCCGCGCCCCGGCGAAATCACGCTCGCGCACCGAGGAGTGCTTTTTCTCGATGAGTTTCCCGAATTCCAGCGTCCTGTTATCGAAGCGTTACGGGAACCATTGGAAGAAAAATCCATTACCGTTGCGCGAGCGAAAGGAAAGATAACATTCCCCGCGAACATCATCCTTGTCGCCGCGATGAATCCCTGCCCGTGCGGAAACAAGAACCACCCGAAAAAAGAGTGTCTTTGCAAGGAGACCGAGGTGCGAAAGTATCAGAAAAAAATCTCCGGACCAATTCTTGATCGAATCGACCTTTCCGCCGAAGTCCCGTTTATGGAGTTTGAAAAAATCCATGAAACAGAAGGAGAGAATATAGAAACATCCGCTTCGATACGAAAGAAAGTCGAAGAAGCGAGAACAGCACAGCGAGACCGGCTTGGTGGCGTATCAAAAAATAATTCAACGCGATCAAACAGCGATATGGGAGCGAAGGAAATCAAGGTTCACTGCCAGATTCCAAGCGAGTCAAAAGAGGTTTTGAAATTCGCCATCGCAAAATACGGCCTCTCAACACGGTCATATTACCGCATCCTCAAAGTATCCCGTACGATTGCGGACTTAGAGGGATCAAAAGATATTAAAAGCGCACATGTGATGGAGGCGCTCCAGTACCGGCCTCGACTGGAAATATAAAAGCGTATTCTGCTAATATTTCCAAATTTGGAAATATAAAACCTCTCGGTTATGATCATACCGAGAGGTTTTTTTATTCAAGAAAACTTAGTTAGAATAGATTTTTTGCGCCTCGCATCTCAAAGTGCACGTGGCAGCCAGTCGAGTTACCTGTTGAACCGATAGCGCCTATCGCAAATCCTTGCGCAACTGTCTGTCCTGGGCTTACAAAGACAGAGCCCATATGCCCATAGAGAGTTTGCACGCCATTCGGGTGGCTGATAACGACATATTTTCCATACCCCCCATTCCACCCGGAAGAACGCGCGATAATGACTGTTCCTCCCGCGGACGCCATAATCGGAAACCCGCAAGAGCTTGCGAGATCAATTCCGTTGAATCCATGAAGACCATGCGGATTTTTCTGAGTTGCGCGGCTATTCCTCCCGCCAATAATAGGACGAGTAAAGTATCCGATAATCTCCGGCAATCCGGCAAAACGAGAAACTGAAGCTGGAGTTTTTGGAGTCTGCGCAGGGCTTGGATTCTCCTGAAATTCACCGTCGGGAATAATGATATCAGTTCCCACTGAGAGAATTTCATCAACCGCAAGACCATTAAACTGCGTGATATCGTCAACCGAGCCCCTGAACTTCTTTGCAATTGACTGAAGCGTATCGCCCTTCTTTACGGCATACTTCACACCCGAGACGGGGAGAATAATAAGCGTGTCCCCCGGCTTGATCAATTTCGCGTCTCGAATATCATTCGTCCAGAGAATCGTATTGACGGTGACTCCGAATGAGCTTGCGATCGCGGAAATATTGTCGCCTTCCTTTACAATGTATGTCGTAATCCGGTCGCGCGTCCCATCGCTCATCGTTCCTTGGGGGTTTGTAGGCGAGACAACAGCGCTATCTTCAATAATGAAAAGATTTGGGAAATCGGCGGAATCGCTTGATGAACCGCCTGATGAGATAGGTGATTGCGCCATTGCCTGGAATACCGGGGCAAACAACGATGCCTTCGCGCGAACCTTTGGAGTATCCGCTACCTCTTCAACAA